>CAJWYZ010000001.1 GCA_913049525.1 uncultured Fidelibacterota bacterium
ATGAATATATTTCTCGTAATATTGATGTTTATTCGCATGACCAACACCTTTAGGTGTACAATCTATTACTACTGATGCTCTATCAATTGCTTCTTCCGTTTGGAATTCTGGCTTTAATCCAATTGCATTAAATCCATCAATTCTTTCTTCATGGGTCGTCAACCTAGCCCCACGACTCATAAGACTCCTCACCTTTGACCTATCCGTTGTGAGAGGAGTGTTCTTATGGAAAGTTATCTCATCAATACCCAGATCTTCTTTAAAATCACATAAAAGACCAATTAATGGCTCTCCAATTGTTCCAGTTCCAACTACATGTACTACCTTTCTTGACATTCTACTATTCTCCTATATAATTAAGTTTAAATTCTATATTATCCATCAAGTATTGCTTTAATGCTTCAATTCCAGATTCTGAATAAACCTTTATCTGGTCATCCCCTTCGGTACCATTATTGCAAATGTGATGAACTGTTTTTATAATATGCGCGTTATTAAAATATTGTAATGATGCATGAACATAATCCATCATCTGCTCAATTTGCTCTAATAATGTGCAAACTTCATTATTTGCAGGATCTATCATTTTAGTATCAAGGGGAAATCTCGCAGCCTTCCATAGTCCATCATTGAGAAATTCTAAATTAAATGATTCAATCAAGGTACCACTGTTATAATCTTCTACCGCCCTATAAACCAATGCTTGAGATAATGCTGCTAACATCTCTATATTCCGAAGTGATCTCTGGGCATCACATATTCTAAACTCTATTGTGCCAAATTCAATATGAGGCCTGATTTTCCACCATATTTGTCGAGGCTTTTCAATTGTATTTGATTCTAAATATTTATTAATTATACTTTTATACTCATTAAAATTATTAAAATGATCTGGAATATTTGTCCTCGGGAACACGCTAAATTGAAAGGTTCTTGAAGATCGCAATCCAGTCAATTCTCCTTCAAAAAAGGGTGAATTAGCACTTAATGCTAATAGAGGAGCAATCCACCTTCTTAAAGAATTAGCCACATGTATAGCACATTCTTCACCATTCACAGCTACATGTACATGGTTTGCAAATGTAATATTCCTTTGGGCATAGTAACCTAATTGATTTGAAACCCATTGGTAAGATTCATTATCTACAAAAGTTTGATCTTTACATATAGCCGTAGGATGAGTGCCGCTTATCCCTAATCGAAAGTCGCAAGATTCACCTATTTTCTTAGTATTCTCACGTAAAAAAGTGATTTCTTCCATTGCTTCTGAGACTGTTTGGCAAACTGAAGTGTTTATTTCTATTTCTGAAAGTAATAGTTCATAGCTATATCGAGATTGCAATTCGTTACCAATACTATCCATAATTTCATTTGCTCTATTTATCAAGTCACCTGACTCAGGATGGCACAGCATGTACTCCTCTTCAATTCCAATTGTAAAAGGATTATCATGCTGAAAAATATCTTTATTAATAATCATTTAATTTAATAATTCGGAAAATTGTTTAAATAAATTGCATCAATAGCTAATGGTTTATTTTTTAACGTAAGCAGATTTATTAAATCTCAATATTTGATCAAAAACGTCATCAAGTTTCTTAAAATATCCTGCTTTTATTAGCGTATTCCCTAGATGAGGCCTCCCGGGATTCTTTATAGCTTTAATTATGGATTCAAAATCTACATTATATCCCAATGTATTTAATTTCATTTCCATTATACCACAGCGGTTTCCTGCCATTCACCAAATACAACCTTCATAGAATCAACAAGCTCACCTAAGGTTGCGTGTGCTTGAGCTGCATCTATAATTAATGGTATCAAGTTTTCTTTTGTGCGGCTAGCATCGGTAATTGCTCGTAGTTTAGCTATAACTACTTTATTGTTCCTTTTTCCCCTTAGCAATTTTAGTCCTTCAATTTGTTCATTTTGAACTTCTTTTCTAATTTCTAATATTGGAATATCTATCTCTTCATCATTTTTAGTGAATTCATTAACACCAACCACTATTCGTCTTTTTGAATCTACCCGTCTTTGATAATCAGATGCTGCTTCAGCAATTTCGCGCTGGAAATATCCCATTTCAATTGCCGGAATTACTCCGCCCAATTCATCAATTTTAGAAAAATATTTATATACTTCTTTTTCCATTTTATTAGTAAGCTCTTCTACATACCAAGAACCACCTAACGGATCTACCACATTTGTTACGCCAGTTTCAAAACCAATTAATTGCTGGGTTCTCAATGCTATTTCAGCAGCTTCCTGTGAGGGCAAACAAAGGGTTTCATCCATTGAATTAGTATGCAGTGATTGTGTGCCTCCTAAAACAGCAGCAAGCGCCTGGAATGCAGTACGACTTATATTATTTTGAGGTTGTTGGGCAGTTAAGCTAAAACCGGCGGTTTGTGTATGAAATCGTAATTTCAGTGACTTGTCAGATTTGGCACCATATTTTTTCTTCATCACGTGAGCCCAAATCCGTCTTGCCGCTCTATATTTAGCTATCTCTTCAAAAAAATCTAAATGGGAATTAAAAAAGAATGATAAGCGGGGCGCAAATTCATCTACATCCAACCCCGACTTTATGGCATGCTCTACATAGCAAAATCCATCTGCCAAAGTAAATGCTAATTCTTGAATAGCTGTAGAGCCAGCTTCACGAATATGATATCCACTGACAGAAATTGTATTGTACTTAGGCATTTTAGTGGTACAATACTGAATCATATCCATAATAATTCGCATTGATTCCGCTGGAGGATATATCCATTCTTTTTGTGCAATAAATTCCTTTAAAATATCATTTTGAAGGGTACCATTTAATTTTGAAATGTCCGCACCTTGACTTTGTGCAACAGCAACATAAAATGCAAATAATATTACTGCAGGACCATTGATAGTCATGGAAACACTTATTTTTGATAAATCAATACCATCAAATAATATCTCCATATCTTTAAGCGAACTAATGGCGACACCACACATTCCAACTTCTCCTTCAGATAATGGATGATCGGCATCATAACCCATTAAAGTAGGCATATCAAAAGCAACTGAAAGTCCTGTTTGACCTTCCTGAAGAAGATGTTTAAATCGTTGATTCGTTTCAGCTGGAGTGCCAAATCCAGCAAACTGCCTCATTGTCCATAATTTCCCTCTATAAAGATTGGGGTGAATCCCTCTTGTGTATGGAAATTGGCCTGGAAAATTTAATTTATCAAGATAATCATTTTCATTTTCTTTGGGATAGTAAAGTAAATCCACATCTTCACCTGAAGCAGATTTAAAACTGTAATCACGCTGAGAAGAATTGCTGACGTCATTCCTCCACTTAGTTTCAAATTCTAAGAATTTATTACTCATACACTTCTTCTAATTTATCATTTGTTAAAATTGAAATTATATTCTCAGCACAAAGGCCAAGTTCATCCAGCAGTTCATCTCTTGTTCCATGTTCTATAAAATTATCAGGGATACCAATTCGATGTAATTTATTTTCTAAATTATTATCATGTAAAAAAGCGCTGACTGCAGAACCAAAACCGCCAGACAAACAACCCTCCTCTATTGTTATAATATTGTCATGATTATTACAAATTTCTAATATTAACTCAGAATCCAATGGTTTTACAAATCGAGCATTAATAATTGTAGGCTGGTATCCCAATTTTGAAAATAAGTCAGTATTTGAATCTAATATCATGCCAACCATCGAACCTACCGCAAAAATAGCAGTTTCAGAACCACTCTCTAGAATTTCCCATTTCCCAATTTCTAATATTTCAGGCTTACCATTTTCAGTAAATGCTCTGCTTGAAGTTTTTGGATATCGTATAGAAAAGTTTTTTCCAGACTGCAATGCAGTAGCAATTAAATTTCTTAATTCATTTCCATCCTTTGGTGCTGTAACAATCATGCCTGGCAATGTTTGCATAAATGCTAGGTCAAAAACCCCATGATGTGTGGGGCCATCAGGACCAACAATCCCCGATCTATCCATACAATAAAGCAAGGGAAGTTTTTGAAGTAAAGCATCATGAAAAATATGGTCATATGCTCTCTGCATAAAAGTAGAATAAATTGGAACAATAGGTTTATATCCTTCTGCTGCAAGTCCTGCAGAATATGTAACAGCATGTTCTTCTGCTATTCCTACATCTACATATCTATCTGGATATTTTTCAATAAATGGGGTCATGCCAGTCCCAATCTCCATAGCAGCGGTAATACATAAAACTTTTTCATCCTTTTCTGCTAATTGAATAATTGATTGCCCAAAAACGTTTGAATAATCAGGTGCAATATGTTTTGTAATTTTCTTAACCTTCCCGCCCATGCTGTAGTATTTGATAGCATCTTTTTCTGCCAACTTACTCCCTTTACCTTTTTGAGTATATACATGAACAAGGACAGGTGTATTCATTTTCTTAACAGCTTGAAATGTTCGAGTTAATTCATCTAAATTATGGCCATTAATCGGTCCGATATATCTCAAACCTAATTCCTCAAATAATGCGCCAGGAGTTAAGTAACCCTTAATTCCTTCTTCAGTTTTTTTCATTATTTTTCGTATATGCTTAGAAAGTGGAATTTTCCCAGAAATCTCCCAAATATCATTACGAATACGGTTATAGGTTGGGTTAGTTGCAACACGAGTCAAATAATGTGATAGTGCTCCAACTGATTTTGAAATAGAATGAGAATTATCATTTAAAACAATAGTAAGTTGAGATCGATGATAACCTAAATTATTAATCCCCTCGTATGCTAACCCTCCGGTCATTGCTCCATCGCCTATGATGGCTATAATTTGATCATTTGTTTTTTTACGGTCTCTGGCATGTGCGAACCCTAATGCTGCAGAAACAGATGTACTTGCATGTCCAGCGCCAAATATATCATGGGGACTTTCATCTCGTTTTAAAAAGCCGCTGATACCATCTTTTTGACGCATATTTTTAAATTCATCTCGTCTTCCAGTAAGAATTTTATGGGCATAAGCTTGATGTCCAACATCCCATATAATTTTATCTGAAGGTGAATTATAAATATAATGCAGTGCAATTGTTAAATCTACTACTCCAAGTGGGGAAGAATAATGACCACCAACATTTTCAACAACCTCCTGAATATATTGCCCAACCTCAGTAGAGAGTAATCGTAAAGAATTACTATTAAGCCTTTTAATATCTTCAGGAGAATTGATTGTTGGAAGAAGGAAATAATTATTCATTTATTTTACCCATAATATGTTTATGAATTCTATAATCATCACCAATTTCCGGATGAAATGTTGTTGCAAAATGCCTACCATTAGTTATCATTACTGGCTGTTTCTTATATGTTGCTAATATTTTAATTCCTTTACCCAATTTGGATATTTTAGGGGCTCGGATAAATAATCCATTAAAACTATCTGTATTATCAAATTCTAAACATAAATTCCCAGAAAATGAATCTACTTGTCTGCCGAACGCATTTCGATCCACTTTAAAATCCATTATAGATAATGGTTTTAAATTAGTTGCTTTTTCTGATGATGATAATAAAATCATACCTGCACAAGTGCCAAAAACAGAATTTGTTTTTGCAAAATTTAATATTGGATGGCGAAAATTATTTCTTTCGATCTGCTTGGAAATGGCAGTTGATTCACCACCTGGAATAATAAGCAAGTCACAATTCTCTAATTCTCGAGGATATTGAACTAAAATATTTTTTATCCCCAATACATCCAACATTCTCTTATGTTGATTATAATTTCCCTGGAGAGCTAAAACTCCAGCCCTATTTACCACCCTCTTTCCTGAAGCATTTGATCTTCAGGGATTTCTGAAATATCCAATCCCTTCATTGCAGATTTCAATCCGGAAGATGCAATAGCAAGTTTATCCGCATCTCTATAATGTGTTACAGAATCTACAATTGCCTTCGCACGTGACGTAGGATCTTCAGATTTGAAAATACCTGAACCAACAAATACAGATTCAGCACCCAATTGCATAACTAAGGAAGCATCAGCAGGAGTTGCAATTCCACCAGCACTAAAATTTGGTACAGGTAATTTTTTTATTTTTGCAACTTGTTCAACCAGCAAATAAGGAGCTTGAAAATCTCTTGCCTGCGCCATCAGTTGATCTTGACTTAATGTGCTCAGAATATTAATTTCATTAATAATACTACGCATATGACGTACAGCCTCTACAATATTGCCAGAACCAGCTTCTCCCTTTGTTCTAATCATTGCTGCACCCTCGCCAATTCTTCTTAATGCTTCACCAAGATTTCTAGCACCACACACAAATGGTATTTTGAAATCGTGTTTATAAATATGATTATTATCGTCTGCTGGTGTGAGCACTTCACTTTCATCAATAAAATCAACTTCTAAAGCTTCAAGTATCTGTGCTTCAGCAAAATGACCGATTCGACATTTCGCCATTACTGGTATTGATACTGTTTTTTGAATATTCTTAATCATTATTGGATCAGACATCCTTGCAATACCACCATCTGAGCGAATATCTGAGGGTATTCTCTCTAAGGCCATTACTGCGACAGCCCCGGCATCTTCTGCAATTTGTGCCTGTTCAGCGTTCGTGACATCCATAATAACGCCACCCTTAAGCATTTCTGCTAAGCCAACTTTAACTTCGAAGGTTCCTTGTTCCATAATTCTTCCTTATATATTTTTTCTATATTTTCTTTAACGTCTTTTATTAAATAATCTGGAGTAGATGCTCCGGCAGATATTCCGATTGTATCTTTATCCATAAACCATTCAGGGCTTAAATCTTCTGAGCCAGTTACTTGATATGATTGCGGATTGAAATCTAAAGATAGTTTAGTTAAGCGATTTGAATTTGCGCTTGTAAACGATCCAATGATTATCATTACATCATTTAACCTTGCCATTTCTTTTATTTGATCATGATTTCTTTTAGTAGGAAAACATATTGTATTAACAAAATGCAAATCAAATACTTTTGTCATCAGAATATTTATTATTTTCTGAACATTTTTAATAGCTTGCGTTGATTGACTAACAACACCTGCTTTCTTCATTTTTTTTAAATTCAAGGCTTCTTCAGTTGAAGAGATAACAATTGCATTTTCTACCTGATTTGCAATTGCAATCACCTCATCATGCCCATGATCTCCAATAACAATAATTTTCCTACCATCTTCTGCAAGCTTTGTCACTTCCTGATGAATTTCATCAACTAATGGGCATGTAGCGTCTATTATTTTCATCTTTTTTGCTTTTGCTTCATCCCATAATTTTGGAATAGTGCCATGAGCCCTAAATAATATTGGACTTTCCCTAGGGACGTCATCCAAAGTTCTTACAATTTGAGACCCAACATTCTCTAAATCTTTTACAACTTTCTCATTATGAACTATGGACCCTAGCATATAAACATCTCCATATTTTTCTGCTGAGGTATATGCCATATTTACAGCATCTCTTACTCCAAAGCAATAGCCTGCATCTTTAGCAATAGTAATTTTCATCCAGTAGTTTTTTTTAGGCGAGGCAGGGTAATACCAATCTGCTCCTGATATTTACCTTCTTTATCTTTATAAGAGGTTCGACAATCTTCATCAGACTGAAAAAATAATACCTGGCACAATCCTTCGTTAGAATAAATTTTTGCAGGAAGGGGCGTTGTATTAGATATTTCTAAAGTTACATATCCTTCCCATTCTGGCTCGAAGGGAGTAACATTCACAATAATTCCACATCTTGCATAAGTTGATTTTCCTACACAAATTGTAAGAACATCTCGAGGTATTCGAAAATATTCAACAGATCTTGCCAATGCAAAACTGTTAGGAGGTACAATACACACACACCCAGTAAAATCTACAAAAGATGCCGAATCAAAATTCTTTGGGTCAATTATACTATTATTTACATTTGTAAATATTTTATATTCATCAGAAACACGAATATCATAACCAAATGAAGATAATCCATAGGAGATTTTACCACCCCTAACCTGATTGACTTCAAAGGGATCTATCATGCCATGTTCGAGAGACATTTTTTCAATCCAATAATCACTTTTTATAGCCATCAAACTCTCCATTAATCTTTTCAGCTAACTTAGTTACAATTATTAATTCAATTTCATCGCGACTCAGGCCATCTACTCTGGCTCCAGCAGCAAATTTATGACCACCTCCATCAAATGACTCTGCAATATCGTTAACAATATAATTTCCACTTGATCTAAAATTAATACGATGACTCCCGCTAATTGTTTCCTGAATCATAAATGAAACTTCAACTCCTTCTATTGACCTGATAAACTCTGTAAACCCGTCAACATCATCATCATCACCATCAGCTTTTTCAATCATCGCCTGAGTGATAATAGACCACACTACTTTTCTATTATCTGAATAATACAAATTTTGGATAATACTTCCCATTAACTTTATTCGTGATAATTTATTTTGTTCATATATACTACGCTGAATATCATAACCCTTTACCCCACTTTCAAGTAAATGTGCCGCCATAAGATGCGTATCAGGTATTGTAGATTGATATTTAAAAGATCCCGTATCTGTAACAACTGCCGCATATAGTGCGTTTGCAATATTAATAGGTAGCTTTGATTTAGTTTTACCTAAATATTCAAAATATTTCCAAATCATATACCCAGTTGAAGAAGCATTTTCATCAACTATACTTAAGTTAAAAGGATGCCCTTCTTTTTCAGGATGATGATCTAACGAGATTACAGTACTACTATCATATACTATTTCTCCAATTGGGCCGGTTCTTCTATAGTCTCCAATATCAAAGACAATGGCTAGGTCAATAGAATTGAGCCATTCATCTGAATCTTGACAATATACTTCCACAATATTTTCAGGATCTATTAATGCTAAATTGCCAGGAGTTTTGGTTACATTGATGATTCGGCAATTCTTCCCTAACTCTTTTAAATAATAATAAAATGCAATTTCAGATCCAATACCATCACCATCCGCATTTATATGGGTTGAAAGTAAAATGGATTGGCTTTGCTCTATTTGAGATGTCAACGCATCCCAATTGTTTATTTCATTTGTTGTCATGGATTAATTTGTAATTTACGTCGATAATGAGATGTGAAACAATTTCCCAATGAGGCAGTAATTAAAAATACTTAAGGTACAACCAAAACAGGCACATTTGCATGATTAACAATATATGCTGCAGTACTACCCAATATTATGTTTGAAATATTACTACTGCTACTTTTTCCAATTATAATTAAATCACTCCCTAACTTCTCTGATTCATCGCAAATAATTTTATTGGGTTTACCCTTTTTTAAAATAAATTCAACCTTAATATCTTCTGCATGAAGCGAATGAATTATGCCCTTCATTTCATTTTTTGCAAGTATAGCAGTTTTTTCGAATTCAGATTGAACAGATTCAACATTTACACGAAGCATT
Source organism: uncultured Fidelibacterota bacterium (assembly GCA_913049525.1). Taxonomy (GTDB): domain Bacteria; phylum Fidelibacterota; class Marinisomatia; order SCGC-AAA003-L08; family D37C17; genus D37C17. The sequence continues at coordinate 9,463 of CAJWYZ010000001.1, forward strand.
TCCATTTCTTCTTTCTCCATAAATTCATCATGTACATTTAATATAATAATTGAAGAATTAAATTGATGTGCTACTTGAACGGCTTTAGTAATGGCAGGATCATTCTCCTTATTTAAATCAGTTGCACATAAAATTTTATTAAACATAGTAGTCTCCTTAAATCATTGTTATGTTAACAATTATAAATACTGGAATCAATATTAATAATGACCATATTATAAATCCAAAAAAACTTGGCATTGGAATATCATTCTCTTCTGCGATAGATTTGACCATAAAATTAGGTGCATTACCTATGTATGTCATTGCTCCCATAAAAACTGCTCCCAAAGAAATAGCCATTAAAGTATCAGGGATTTCATGCATGAGATAATTTGCAATCCCTATGCTTTCTGGTGCTACAGATCCTGCAATATTAAAAAATACAAGATATGTAGGTGCGTTGTCTAAAAAACCAGATAGCAATCCAGTAAGCCAAAAATACATAGAATTTACAGGATTACCAGAATTATCTGTAACCAATTGAATAATCGCGGCTAAGGCGCCATTTGTGCCAGCATGAAGAATAGAGATTGCTGGTATAATTGTAATAAAAATGCCGGCAAAAAGTTTTGCCACCTCTAAAATTGGAAACCAGGTAAACCCATTTTGGTTGCGAATTTTCATATCCGTATATCGCCAGCTTAATCCTGTAAGCAACAATAATGAAATATCCCGCATGATATTTGGTATTTTTAAATGAATGCCATGTATAGTAATGTCATTAAATAGCGGCTTCCAAAATCCACTTACTAAAACAGCAAATAGAACCCCTCCTAAAAGTATAAAATTCCCTTTACCATCTATGCTTAGTGGCTCCTTATACTCATCTACTTTTACTGTATATTTTTCTTTTTTACAATAATATGTATCTAATAAAAAGTATACGCTCAATAAAATGAGTGACGATACTAGCATTGGTAAAAATAATGCCTTGGCAGTCCAAAAGAAATTAATGCCATGCAAAAAACCCAAAAATAGAGGTGGGTCTCCAAGAGGTGTTAACGAGCCTCCTATATTGGCAACAAGGAAGATGAAAAAAATAATGGTATGGACTTTATTTTTACGATTTTTATTTGATCGAAGAATAGGCCGTATAAGCAACATAGCCGCACCTGTGGTTCCCATCCATGATGCTAAAGCTGTGCCAATGAACAAAATTAGCGTATTCACCTTTGGGGTACCTGCTAAATAACCCTTTAGGCGAATTCCTCCCGAAATTGTAAATAGTGCCAATAAAAGAAGAATAAATGGAATATACTCGAGCAAGATAACGTGTAAAAATTGATGAAGTGCTTCATCAAATCCTCTCCACAAAATAAAGGGAATTAAAAAAGATATTGCCCAGAATGCTGATAATTTCCCAAAATTATGATGCCAAAACATGGGGGCAACTAAGGGAACAACGGCAATTGAAAGTAAAATTCCAATAAACGGTATTATTGAAAATAATGGCAAATCCTCACCCAAACTCCCTGTAGAGGCAGAAATTGAGCTAAATAGTACGTAAATTAATAATATATTCTTAATCTTCATTAATAAATTAGATGCAAATATGATGCCGGCTCTCTGTTAATATTGATTTAAATTTACCAATACAAATGGTGACTATATTTCTAACAATTCTTGTTTTTGCAATTATAATATTTTTATTAAGTATTGGAATTATCTTTTCCGGTAAAAACCTCAAAGGATCATGTGGAGAGTCCTGCACTTGTACAATTACTAAGAAAATTACCTGCCATTTCAGTAATGCAGATAACATATCTCATCTTAATAATTAAATCCACTACTCTTACCTGTGATATAATTCCCCGAATCATCTACTTTTACCAATAAGCATTCAATATCTGGCAAGGAATTAATCCATTCTAATCCCAGATTAAAGCCTTTTACCATCACCGCAGTAGCAATTGCATCCGCAGTTGCACAGTCCTTCGCTACAATTGTCGCACTTACCAAATCATGCTTTATAGGATATCCTGTTTTCGGATTAATGATATGTGAATAATTAGTATTTTCTAGAGTGAAATAGTTATTATAGCTCCCTGAAGTTGCTACTGCCAAATCAGAAACAGTAATTGTTGTATATAATCCTGTTTCTGAATCTTCTGGTGAAGAAATACCTAAACTCCACTCTGAATTAAAATTATTAAATCCCGAAACCCTTATTTCACCACCAATTTCAACCATATAATTATTAAATCCCTGATCATTCAAGAATAATGCTACCTGATCAACTCCCCAACCTTTGGCTATTGCGCTAAAATCAATTTGAACATGTTTATCTAATTTAGATAAATAACCATCTGAAAACTCTACATTCTCTATACCAGTATAATGCATGATTTCATTTATTTGATCTTTAGAGGGAATTTTTGAATTATTAAATCCAGGTCCAAACCCCCAAAGCTTAACTAGAGATAATACCGTAAAATCAAAGCTACCATCAGAGCTCAAAGAAATACTTACCGCTTTTTGATAAAGTTCTGAAAATTTAGTGGAAATTTTAGTTGGCATTGTGCTCATATTGTCATTGAATCGTGTTAATTCACTGGTTTTAATATAGGTTGAGAATATATTGTTTACGTCATTTAACAATGAATCGACTTTTTCTTGTAAATGAATGGCATCAATCTCATTATTTGAGTGATTAATTATTGTAATTTGATAGGTTGTTCCCATAGTCTCACCAGCAATTTGGAGAGGTCGATTTTTACCACAGTTGAATGCAAATACAAATAGAAATACTGGGAGAGTTTTATAAATATTTGACACAGAAAAACAATAAATAAAATTTTAAATTTCTATCTAAAATTTATCGAAGGCAACCATTTCTGGCTCAACTCCTAAATTGTACAGCATATTTTCAACTGCATCTATCATCATAGGTGGACCACACATATAATATTCAATCTCAGTAGAATCTTCATGACTCTCTAAGTAATTATCGAATAGAACTTGATGAATAAAGCCTTTATAACCAACCCAATTATCATCTGGCATCGGATCAGACAGAGCAACATTATAGGAGAAGTTAGGAAAATTTTCTTGAATATCCTTAAAATCATCATCATAAAACATTTCTCTCTTTGATCGAGCGCCATACCAGAAACTAACCTTCCTACCTGTTTTAAGGGTATGGAACAGGTGAAAAAGATGTGATCGCATAGGAGCCATTCCAGCGCCACCTCCGATATAGACCATTTCCTTCTCTGAATCTTTAATAAAGAATTCACCATATGGACCTGAAATAGTTACCTTATCACCAGCTTTTAAATTGAATATATATGAAGAAGCAATGCCAGGAGGGGCATCATTCCATAATGCCGGCGGAGGAGTTGCAATTCGAACATTCAGCATAACTATATTTCCCTCAGCAGGATGGTTTGCCATTGAATACGCTCTAAATTGAGGTTCAGTATTTCTACCTTTTAAATTCCAAATATTAAATTTATCCCAATCTTCATGATATTCATCTTCAATATTAAATTCTTTAAAATCCACTTCGTATTCAGGAATATTAATTTGAATAAATCCGCCAGCTTGGAAATCGATATTTTCTCCAACAGGCAGTTCCAGCACTAATTCTTTAATAAAGGTAGCTACATTTTCATTAGATCTAACTTTACATTCCCACTGCTGAATACTGAATATTTCATCAGGAACAGTAATTTCCATATCCTCTCGAACTTTTACCTGACACGCCAAGCGCCAATCATCTTTAGCATCTCTTCTTGAGATATGATTTAATTCTGTTGTTAAAATTTGACCGCCTCCCGAATGTACCTGGCATTTGCATTGAGCACAGGTTCCGCCACCACCACAAGCAGAAGGAATAAATATACCTTCATTAGATAATGCATTTAATAAAGTATTCCCAGGATTTACGGATGGAGATTTATCATCTGTCTTATTAATCAGTATTTTTACTGCACCTTGCGGTAATAATTTTGATTCAGCAAATATGAGTGTTAGCACCAATAGAAGAATTACTGCTGTAAATACAATTACACTCGTTATAGTTATTAGCATAAATATTTTTTAAAGATTAATTCCCGAAAACGATAAATATGCCATAGAAAGCAAACCGGTGAGAATCATTGTAATTCCAAGCCCTTTAAGTCCATCAGGAATATTAGAATATTTCAGTTTAAATCTGATAGCTGCCATGGAAACAATAGCCAATGCAAATCCTGCTCCAGAACTAACACCAAAAACTGCAGATTCACCAAAATCATATCCCCTTTCATCCATAAACAATGAGGCTCCCAAAATAGAGCAATTAACAGCAATAAGTGGTAAAAATATTCCCAAGGAGTTGTATAATACAGGGCTAAACTTATCCAGTAGCATTTCAACCAATTGAACCATGGCGGCAATGGTGGCAATATAGGTAACGAAAGAAAGGAAACTAAGATCGACAGTTGCCAGTTCAGAAATACCAACCCATGTAAGTGCTCCCTCATTTAAAAGATATTCCTTTATGGCCCAATTCAAAGGTACTGTAACACCACTAACAAAAATAACCGCAAACCCAAGACCAATTGAAGCTTCAATCTTTTTAGATATTGCCAAAAATGAACACATTCCCAAAAAATAGGATAGCAATATATTCTCAATAAATATTGTTTTTGTAGCTAAACTCAAATAATGTTCAAGTAATTCCATATTTAATCCTCTACGTACTTGGTATATGATCTCTGAACCCAAACGATCAATCCCAATATTATAAAAGCACCGGGGGCCAATAACATCAATCCATTATTGACATACCATCCCCCATTTTCTAAATATATTGATGAAGGGATTACCGAATAATTAAATAATGTGCCGCTACCTAGCAGTTCTCTAAATATGGACACAATAATGAGTATGGCCCCATATCCCACTGCATTTCCTAATCCATCATACATGGCATCTTTAATATTATTTTGCATAGCAAAAGCCTCTGCTCTGCCCATAATTATACAATTGGTAATAATTAAGGCTACAAAAACGGATAACTGTTTACTAATATCGTACAAATAGGCTTTAAGTAACTCATCAATTAAAATTACCAGAGAGGCTATTACCGTAAGCTGAACAATAATTCTAATTTTTCCGGGGATGTTCTTCCTTAACAATGAAATGATTACATTTGAACATATTAAAACAAAAGCTAAAGCCAAAGACATAACAACAGCTTGCTCCATTTTAACTGTTACAGCCAGAGCTGAACAAATACCCAATATCTGTTTAGTGATCGGATTGTTGTCAACCATTGGATCAGAAATTATCGCTTTAATATTTTTATCCATTAATTAGATTTATTTCGGTTTATATAGGGCTCATATCTGAGCAAATCATTTTTAAGAAATTCAGAAACGCCCCTTGAAGTGATAGTGGCGCCACTTATACCATCTACACCATGGATTAGAGCATCACTAGAGAGAACATCACCTGCCTTCCCTTTAACTACTTTAATGGAAATGAGCTCAGCTGAACTATTAAATATTTTTTTACCAATAAAATTGTCTTGGAACCATTTTTTTTCTACCTCGCCACCTAGTCCAGGAGTTTCACCATGTTTATAAAAAGAAATTCCTTTAACAGTATTTAGATCCTTTTCAAGAGCGAAATAGCCAAATAAAGTACTCCATAACCCTTTACCAGCAATTGGAATAATAAATGATTCCGGATTTGAAGCTTTGTAGGCAGGCAAGTATTCAATATTATCTAGATAATATTGAATCTGTCCAGTAGATTTATTTTGCACAGATTTCAAATTTTTATTTTCAATATTGGTAACGACATCCCCATTAGTATTAAGAGTAATATTGCTGATATTACTTTCATACTCATCTATAATCATATCTGGAGTCATAATGGCTACATCAATGCCAATACATTTTAAAATATTCTTCTTTTTATCAAGGTCAATATTAAACTCTTGAAGTTCTTTTAATTGTGTAGATGCTAATGCTAATAACAAACTTGCCACCAGAGTTATTATGCTAATAAATCGAAAAGTGTATAAATTATTATGCTGCAAAGCGTTTCAACCGTTGTTTAATATGAGATTTCATGACAAAATAATCTATCAGTGGAGAAAAGGCATTGGCAAATAATATTGCCATCATCATTCCCTCAGGATATGCAGGGTTGATTGCCCTAATAACAACACACATAAAACCAATGAGGAATCCATATATCCAACGCCCTCTATCTGTTTGAGCTGCAGAAACTGGATCTGTGGCCATAAAGACTAACCCAAAAGCAAAACCACCCATAACTAAATGATATTCCGCAGGCAGAAATAGCATAGAATTAGAGCTTGATACCGCTTCTCCAAAATAATTGGCAAGCTTGGCCGTCAACACCATGCCCAGTAATGTTCCCGCCATAATCCGCCAATTTCCTATTCGAGTAATAAGTAAGAAAATAGCGCCTATTATAATTGCCAATGTTGAGGTTTCTCCAATTGATCCTGGAATAAATCCATAAAACATATCCCACCAAGTATATTTATCACCTAATAATTCGACTGCTCTACTTCCCTGGTCAGAGGCTACTTTTAGTAATGGTGTTGCCTGAGAAACTCCATCGACTGTCCAAACTTTATCACCTGAAATAGCACCTGGGTATGCAAAGAAAATAAAGGCTCGTGCAACCAAAGCGGGATTAAAAATATTATACCCTGTACCGCCAAAAATCTCTTTACCAATAACAACTCCAAAACTTGTGGCGATGGCAACCATCCATAATGGAATGGTTGGGGGCATGACCAAAGGAATCAATATTCCCGTGACTAAAAATCCTTCATTAATTTCATGTTTCCGAACAACTGAAAATAGCATTTCCCAAAAACCGCCAACTACATATGAAACCAAAATAATAGGAAGAACTACAGGCAACCCTGAAAGAAATATGTCTATTATTGGAGCATCTGGGTTAACCTGTCTTCCCACATTGAATATTCCAAAGAATAATGCAGGCAACATAGCTAAAACCACAAATGACATTACGCGCTTTAGATCAACAGCATCTCTTATATAGGGCCCATTTTCTGTTTTATCAGCTGGTGTAAAGAGAAATGTATCGGCCATCTCATAAAGAGGATGAAATTTGGCATACTTCCCATTCCCAACAAAATTAGGTTCAACTTTATCTAATAAATTACGAAGGAATTTCATACTAGCCTTCTGCCTCCGCCAAATTCAATCCATCCTGAATAATTCCAGTAATATCCATTTTTGAAGCATCTGTAAAAGAGCATAATGCAAAATCTTCAGGATCACATTCATAAATTCCTAACTGCTCCATAGTTTCAATATCATTTGCTATAATAGATTTCAATAACATCGTTGGCAATATATCTAGAGGCATTACTTTCTCAATGGCTCCAATAGGTAGTATTGCACGTTTTCCACCATTCATTGCAGTGGAAAGCACTTTTTCTCTTTTTGGAAATAATGTAGATAAAAATGTATAAGATAGAGAATATTTGCTCAATCCAGGACCAATCCATCCCAGAAATTCTCTATTTATTTCATCTGGAATGACTGTGAGCGATTCATGATAATATCCAATAGCATTGTCCAATTTTGAAATAGAGCCTGAAAGCACATCACCTGAAATTATACGAGAATCCTTTTCTACTTTATTTTTAGAAAGAATATCTGAAATTAATGTACCGCGATTTACAGAATAATGCATTCTATCAGCAATAGAGCTCCCGGCAACCGTAATAATTTTTCTATAATTCTGTTTTCCAGTTAAAAAGAGATTTCCAATTAAACCAACATCTTGAATAGAAATATACCAAATTGAATCATCTTTATTTTTAATTGGGTCAATTTGAGAAACATGAATGCCTACATTTCCAGAAGGGTGTGGTCCAGAATAAGTATGCTGTTGAATATTTTGTAACTCTGACAATTTAGAATTAATAACCTTTTTGGGACTTACCAAATTAACTGACCCTGTTGTTAATAATTGTAAAACATTAATTCCTGCCTGAATATTATCTTTGGGAATTTTATCAAGAATTACTTCTAAATCAGCTGCAAAAGGTGCAGTAGACATAGTAGAAATAAAAATCGCTTTCGGAGGCAAGTGTGGAATGGCAATTTTTGAAAAAGGTCTTCTGCGTAAAGCTGGCCATAATCCAGATTTGCATAATATATCAGTGACATCCGTTGGGTCTAATTCATATATTTTGCCTAAGGCATATTGATCAAATGACATCTCGCCGGCATTTTCATCAACTCGAATGGTTATAAATTCAATTCGCCTTCTTTCTCCGAAGTAAATATCCTCAACAATACCCGCATTTGGTGATGTAAATAATATATTAGGATTATTCTTATCATTATAAACAGCCTGCCCTTTCTTCAGAGTTTCGCCAACTTTAACCAATAATTTAGGTTTAACCCCAGGAAAATCTGATGGGTGTAATTTTATAAAGGCACTGTCATTAATATCTTGAACTGATTTAGCAGGCGCACCTACCAGTTTTAAATCATGCCCTTTTCGAATGTGAATGTTCAAATCTGATTAATTATTTTTACTGCGTTTAATTCTATCTCTGCGTTGATTGTATCGTTCCCTGCCTGCAGAAAAACGAGTGTGTTCAATTTCAGTTTCAGGATTCACATTTGATATTTTTTGAGGTTTTCCATTTTCGTTTAGAGAAACAAATGTTAAATAGGCTGAAACAGTATGACGAGTATTGCCAGTTTTAGGATTTTCAGATTCTATTCTGACACCAACTTCCATGGAAGAACCTCCTGTAAAATTCACAGATGATTTTAAAATCATTATGTCACCCATTTTAGCAGGAGCTAAAAAATCTAATTGGTCTACACTGGCAGTAACCACTGCAGACCGAGCATGCTTATAAGCCGACATGGCTGCACACATATCCATGAGATGCATTACCCTTCCACCGAGAACATTTCCTAATAAATTTGTGTCATTTGGCAATACCAATTCATGCATAATAACCTGCGTATCTTTGACTGTCTTCTTACTCATTCAGTAATTACACCTCAAATAAATGGATAGAATTATCAATAAATTCAATGAGAGGCTCCCAATATATGAAAAAAAGAAGATTTTGTGCAGAAAATAGAATAATAGACCATTTTATAACTGAATGTGCCTCTATAGCTTCTACTGGCGTCTCAACCTCATCAAGATACATTGCCTTTACAATGCTGAAATAATAATATAAAGAGACTACTGAATTTAATATTGCAACAACCGCAAGCCAGTAGAATTGTTGGTGCTTAAATAATTCGGCAAACACATACACTTTTCCAACAAATCCGGCTGTTGGGGGTAAGCCCGTTAATGATAATAGTGATAAAACCATAAATGCAGAAAGTATGGGATTAATTCTCCCCATTCCTTTCCAATCATCAATAACATGAGCATTTAATTTGTTTGATGCAAAGATAGCCATATAAAATGCAGAAAGATTCATAAAGAGATAAATGAATAGGTATAGCATTATAGCCCTTACTGCTTCAGGACTTATAAATACAAAAGCCATTAACATAAATCCCACATGAGAAATACTTGAGTATGCCAAAAGTCTTTTCACATCCTTTTGTTGAATAGCAAGAAGATTTCCCAATGTCATGGTGATGGCAGATGCCACTGCAATTAAAGCCGGCCAATTAATTCCATTTAGCGTTACTGCACCTTCTGAAATTCCCCCAACGGTAAACATTGTATAAAATATTCGAATTAAAATAGCAAATCCTGCTGCTTTTGGTGCAACAGATAGAAATGCAGTAATTGGAGTTGGCGCACCTTCATAGACATCCGGGGTCCAAAAATGAAAAGGTACCATAGATATTTTATAACCAAATCCTGCTAGAATTAAAATTAGAGGAAAATATATTGTGAGAGGAAATTCAATAATTTGGAGAGCACTGCTTATACCGGAGATATCTGTTGAACCAGTAATACCATATAAAATGCTTAAACCAAATAACATGAGTCCTGATGCCAAAGATCCGAAAATTACATATTTTAAAGAGGCCTCATTTGACTCTTTGTCATTTTTTAACATCCCAGCAAGAATATAGCTAGGGATACTTACCAGCTCAATAGATAGATAAATCATTAAAAGATTCACTGAGGATGACATGAGAAATAACCCTAGTAGCACAATTAATAGCAGACAGTTGTATTCAGATGCGTATTTTTTATCAAGCTGCCTATCAAACCTTGAAATTAATATTATAGAAAATGTAGCAAATAGAAAAATATATTTAAAATAGTGAGAAAAAGGGTCCAAAGCTATCATTCCCATAAACAGGCTATGAGACTCTCCATAATTTTGACAAAGAAAAAAAGCCGACGCAATAATTGAAGCAAGCGCTAAATTAAATGTGTAAGGCTTCGTGGAAGGAATAATATCCAAAATGATAATCAGCAATATAGCTGAAATTATAATTAACTCAGGGATATAATATGATAAGCTGCTAAGGTTCGACATAACTATGCTACTATATTACAGACTGCACTATTTGAATAATGCCATCCATTGCCGGAGCAATCATATCCAATAATGGTGCGGGATATACACCAAACCATAGGACAATGATGGCTAGTGGGATTATGGTTATAAGTTCCCGTCCAGTAATATCAGTTAAATCCTTATATGCTTCATTTAGTGGACCCAGAAATATTCTTTGATAGGCTCGTAAAAAGTAGATGGCATTCAATAGTATACCCAATGTCCCGATAATAGTTAGGGTTCTAAATACACTAAATCCGCCAATAAAACACATTGCCTCACTTATAAATCCTGACATTGCTGGCAAGCCAAGTCCGGCAAAAAATGCCATTGCTACAAATGCAGTATAAACAGGAACCTTTGCTCCAATACCACCGAATGCAATTTGTCCAGCTAGCTCAGGCTGTTTATAATCTTGAGGGAAAATAATCCAACGATGGTGAGCTCTTTCATAAATCATTCCCACTAATAAAAACAACATAGCAGTAATTGTGCCATGATTAAACATTTGCATCAGCGCACCATTTAATCCCGCCTGAGCACCTTCAGGACTTTCACTAATGACAGCCGCCATTCCAAGTAGTACGTATCCCATATGACTTACGGATGAATATGCAACCATCTTTTTCATATCTATTTGGGCGATGGCATTAACAGCCCCCCATATAATATTGATTACACCTAGGACGGCAAGTATGTAGGAAAAGTTTACCACTTCACCCGGAAGTAATGGATAGCTAATTCTCAGCAAGCCGTAAGTACCCATTTTAAGCAATACTCCCGCTAGAATAACAGATATAGCCGTAGGCGCCTCAACATGGGCCAATGGAAGCCAGGTATGAAATGGGAACACAGGCACTTTTATTGCAAATCCTATAAAGAGTGAGATCCATATCAGGTATTTCACACTCATTCCCCATATTTCTGCATCAATGCTCCCAGCGGTCTGAATAAGCGTAATTAGGCTAAAGGTATGGGGATCCGAATAGTAATACAATGCCAGCATTGCCAACAACATAAATACAGAGCCAAACAATGTGTACAAAAAGAATTTAATAGCAGCATACATACGCTGCGGACCACCCCACATCCCGATCAAAAAATACATAGGAAGCAACATTACTTCCCAAAAAATATAAAAGAGGAAGAAATCCATGGATAAAAACACACCCATCATTCCAGCATCTAATAGTAAAAATAAAGAAAAATATCCAAGAGCCTGTTTTTCAATATTCCAACTTGCAATTATACATATACATGAAAGAAGGGCTGTAAGCAGTACCATTGGCATACTTAAACCATCAACCCCTAAATAATATTGAATATTAAAATGGGTAATCCAATCTAATTGAACGGTAAAAGGAGATTCCGTAATTGACATTGCGGGATTAAAATTTGAATATAAAACCCACGACAAAAACAACTGGAGGGATGTTGTGACGAGCGCTATCCATTTATAAATATGTGGATTTTCTTTCCCATACAGTTTTGCAAACGGCAACATGATAATTGCACCAGCTACCGGTAGAAAAATTAATAATGTGAGTATTGAAGACTCCATATTATCCTCTTTTTAAAATTGTTGAAAAACAATGATGAGCAGTAATAATCCCATAATACCTCCAAGGAGATAATTCTGCACAACACCATTTTGTGTTAATTTAAGATTCCTTCCAAAATATTGCGTAAGTCGACCAAATCCATCTACAATCTTCTGATCTAGCCAGTTGTAATCTGCTTCTCCAGATTTATCTGAAAGCTTAATAGTGATCCAGCCCCATCCATCAATAAATTTCTGATCATATAAATCCCAATCTAACTTGGAGCATAACCAGGAGAAAGCAAGAAATGGTTTATATAGTAGAATATTATAAATTTCATCAATATAAAATTTGTTAAATGATAAATTGTACAGTTTAACTTTATTCAAAGTATTAGCCACTTTTTTGGCATCGATACTTTTAAATAAATAAAAAAGTATGGCCATTAATATTCCAATGCCGGCTACCGCCAGAGAAATCATCATTGCAGAATGGTGAGCATGATGCAACCCTTCCTCAACTTCATGCATATTCAAGCCAGCTACATTGTCAACCATGGGCACTGCATGAGTGAACCAGCCATGACTATCGAATGGATTTATTGTAGAAGGCAGCGTAAAGAAAATTGCAAAGCTTAGTCCAGCTAATAATATAAGGGGAAAAGTCATTTTAAATGGGGATTCATGAACATGTGAATAAATATCTTTATTTTGAGAATTGCCAAAGAAGGTCATGAAAATCAATCTGAACATATAAAAAGCAGTAATTACTGCAGCACCAAACCCTGCAATTGGCAAAAATAAGGACCACCCATGGTGGTAGTGATAATATGATAATGAGCCCGCCAAGACGGCATCTTTAGATAAAAATCCTGAGAAAAATGGAACCCCTGAAATCGCAAGAGTAGAAATGAACATTGCCCAGAAAGTAATGGGCATTTTATCTCTCAATCCGCCCATATTTCGCATATCTTGGGGATCTGTATCATGATCTTTCAATTCATGTAGAGCATGATGCATTGCATGAATTACCGAACCACTGCATAGAAAGAGACATGCTTTAAACATGGCGTGGGTGGTAAGGTGGAAAAATCCGGCCTGATAGGCCCCAACTCCTAAGGCCATAATCATATAACCTAATTGGCTAACTGTAGAATAGGCTAAGACCCTTTTTATATCATTTTGAGTTATGGCAATAATGGCTGCCATTAAAGCGGTAATTCCGCCAACGTATGCAATGATCTCCAAGGCATCCGGAGTTAATATTGGGAAAATACGAACAACCATATAGACTCCAGCTGCCACCATTGTTGCAGCGTGAATTAACGCACTTACCGGAGTAGGGCCTTCCATTGCATCGGGCAACCAAATATGAAGTGGAAATTGTGCTGACTTTCCAACAGCACCCATAAATACTAACACTCCAGCAATAGTTAACAATGTCATATCTCCAGAAAATGCACCATTGTGAACACCTTCAATGAGTCCGGAAATTTGGAATGAACCAATCTCAAAAAAGAGAATCATAATTCCGATAAACATGCCAATATCTCCCACCCTGTTGGTGAGGAAAGCTTTCTTTGATGCATTGGCAGCACTTTCTTTTTCAAACCAAAATCCAATAAGAAGATATGAACTCAGCCCCACCAATTCCCAAAATATATACATCATTACCAGACTGTCCGCCAATACAATACCGTTCATTGAGAATGTAAAAATTCCCAAAAAGGCAAAATAGCGAGAATATCTGGGATCACCTTTCATATATTCCACGGAATATAAATGTACTAAAAATGAAATAAGGGCCACAACCAACAACATTATTGCCGCCACGTTATTGATAAGAAATCCTAAATCTACACTGAATTTACCCGTAGTAAACCATTCTATAGATGTTTCAAGAATAGGCTCCGTTCCATGATGAAATACATTGGAAAAAAAGCGGATTGCTACAGCTAACATTCCACCAATAAGTGCTAGTGAAACCAAATGCGCTTTATCGCCAAACTTTTTACCAAAGAAGATGAGAATGGCAAAAGATAAAAGGGGCAAAAATAGATTTAATAATGCCAAGGTTAAATTTGAATTATCCATCATCAGCCTTTTAACAAGTCAGCAGCATCAACATCAACACTGCCAACATTTTTAAATAAATTAATCACAATTGCTAATGCAACTGCAGCTTCTGCAGCGGCCAATACAATTACAAAAATACTGAATACATGACCATCTAAATTCTGCATTCCTCCAAATCTATTAAAAGCAATAAAGTTGATATTTGCTGAATTTAAGATTAATTCAATGCCCATGAGTATTGCAATTGCGTTTTTCCTTGTCACGACACCATAAATTCCCATGGAGAATAACATGGCGGCAATTGTTAAGTATGATTGAAGAGAATCCATCAATTCCTCCTCGATAATAATGCAGCACCCATTAAAGCTGCTAATAATAAGATAGAAATTATTTCAAATGGTAAAAGGTAATCTGTTAAAAGCAGTTTGCCTATAGAACCCACTGTAGCATCTCGAGACTGCTCACTGCCAATATTCCAGGGAGTATTGAAAATAACTGCTACTTGCATAACAAATATTGCAAATGCTCCCATTCCTCCAATAAACTGATTAGCACTACTTGACGCAATACTTGGAGAATCAATTTTGCTGGTGAGCATTACGCCAAAAATAATCAACACTAAAATACCGCCTACATAAATTACAATTTGCGTAGCTGCAATAAAATCAGCATATAGAAAAACATATAATCCCGCTGTTCCAAAAAGGGTAAATAAAAGCGATACCGCTGAATGAATCAGATTAGGAGAAAATACAACCCAAAATGCTGATGCAATTACCAAAGCAGCCATGAATAAAAATAAGTACTCAGCCATTAATTCCCACTTCCCAGTTTATTGAGAATTGTATTCGTGGCATCATCCAATTTTCCAGCTTCTGTTAAGCCAGCACGGAGATCAGCAATGACTTCAGTTCTTGTTTTGCCAGTCCTCTTCCCTGCCATAAAGATTTTCTTGGCCATTCCTCGGGTCATTTTATCATCAATGCCATTTAAATCTGCAATCTCAAACAGAGGCAAATCTCCTACAGGTTCTACTACAGCCTCCTCAGTGGATTCGGCTAGTTTTTCTGCTTCAACGGGCGCTGAGACTTTTGCAGCAGCTCCAGAAAATGAATTTAATAAGTCTTCAGTAGCAGTATCTAATTTCCCCGCATCAGTAAGTGCCTTACGGACAGCCTCCACTTTATCCTCACCAGAGCGTTTGGCAGCGATGAAAGCTTTTTTAGCAGTCCCTCTTGCCATCTTATCTTCAATAGCATTCAGGTCTTTTATATCAAATTCTTTCATTTCAACAGCTTCTGGAGCATCAGGAACACTTTCCACCTTAACATCTCCCCCTGCCTCCACTGCTGGCGCAACGGCTTTTGAGGGTGATGCTGATAATCCGTCTAAAATAGACTGAATTTCATCGGACATTTTCCCAGCGTCACTTAATGCCTGAGCTACATCAGCTAATATTGCTACGGCATCTTTGCCTCCTCTTTTGGCAGCCATAAATGCTTTCTTAGCAATACCTCTACACATCTTGTCAGATATATCATTAAAAGATTTTATTTCGAGCTCACCAGAACTTTCACTGGTTTGCGTAGCAGGCTTTGCAGTTGAAATAGGAGTGTCAGTTTTAATGGGAGCTGTAATAGGATCAGGTTTAACAGATTTTACTTCACCTTTTAATTCAACTCCATCATTATGTTTTGCCAATTTAACATCCCTTTGATCCAACCATTTTTCTCCACCAGCATCTCGAATTGCTTCATCAGTAGCATCTGCAAACTCAAAAATCATTCCATCTCTCTTGTATTGACTAAATTCATAATCAATTTCATGTTTTTCAGCATTTGGTCCGCCTACCATGTAAATACAATCTTCAGGACATGGAAAAACACAGAGATTACAGTACATACATTCAGACATATCAATTGTAAAACGACTTACAATCATTTTTTTCTGCGTGTCGTTGGATGTCATTCCACAATCAATCTCACTTCCCTTAGGTGGTTTAATAGAATCAATTTTTATGCAATCTACAGGGCAGGCTCGCTCACACTGCATGCAGGCAATACAATCATCAATATCTACGTGGAGGCGTGAACGTATCAGATTGTATTCAGAGTGATTGAATCCAATATTTCGCTCAGGAACTGGCCATTTTTCATGAGGGTACTGTAATGTCGCAACCAATTCCTTTTTATTTCTAAAATGATCCATGGTGAGCTTCATTCCTGTTAAAAATGATTTTACACCATAAACAATATTGTTTAAATACTCACTCATTTAAAAAATTAACTCCCATAAACTCACGAAAAATAAATTTGCAAGTGCAAATGGGATAAACACCTTCCAGCATACATACATTAATTGATCAACTCTCAGCCTTGGAAAAGTCCAACGGAACCACATCATTACAAAAATAAGAATGACGGCCTTCAATGATACCCAGAAGAACCCAAGTGCTGGGCCATCTAAAATATACCATGATTCAGGAAAAATGTTGATTAAATGCAGAGGTGACAGCCATCCACCCAGAAATACAATGGATGCAACTATACAAACAATGAGCATATTTGCATATTCACTGAGAAAAAACAATGCCCATCTAAACCCTGAATACTCAGTCATCCACCCTGCCACTAATTCTGATTCTGCTTCAGGAATATCAAATGGAGTACGATTTGTTTCTGCAACAGTGGATATGAAATATATGAAAAAAGCCAGGAATGCAAAGGGACTGTGAAAAATAAACCATCTATTTGTCTCTTGCCATTGAACAATATCTCCTAAATGAAGACTGCCAGAAACAATCACTACGAGCAATAGCGATAATCCAATAGGGATTTCATAGCTGATAATTTGAGCTGCTGCCCTCATAGCACCGTACAATGACCATTTATTGTTAGAAGACCATCCGGCTAAGATAATCCCAATGACTCCAACAGAGCTCATAGCCACAATGTAAAATAGGCCAATATTAAAATCTGAAATTACAATATTTTGGGCAAATGGAAGGCCAATAAAGGTTAAGAATGCACCACTGAAAATTATAAAAGGTGCCAATATCATAAGAAACTTATCAGAACTTTTTGGAAGTATGTCCTCTTTCGTTAAGAGCTTGATGGCATCAGCCAAGGTCTGGCCAATTCCACCCCAAAACTTTTTGCCCCCTTTAAAGCCTAATATGCCCACCTCCATTGGGCCCAATCTATCCTGCATAAATGCAGAAACTTTTCTCTCAAAATAGACGGCAACCAATGCATTAACTGCCATAACTAAAAATATTACGGTTCCACCAAGTAAGCTAATAAGGGATAAAAGCATAAACAAATCTAAATTCAAGAATGCTAACGATTCCTGTAATGAGTCAAAAATAGAGGTCATCTATCTATTTCTCCCAAAACAATATCGAGACTACCCAATATTGCAATTACATCTGAAATCATCCATCCTTCTGATATTTCACTTAAAACTGATAAATTGCAAAATGCAGGAGAACGCATTTTAACACGCATAGGAATATTTTTTCCATTACTCATAATATAAAACCCAACATCTCCTCTCGCAGACTCATATCGACCATATACTTCCCCAGCATTGGGCCTAATTTTCTTTGGCAGCGCTGCATGCACATCTCCACCTGGAAGCTCAGCACAAGCCTGGCGAATAATTTTAGCTGATTCTCTCATTTCCAATACACGGACATAGTAGCGATCCCAGGTATCACCAATAGTACCCATTTCACCCTTACCTACAGGTACATCAAAATCAAATTTACTATAAATGGAATAGGGTTCATTTTTCCTCAAATCAAAATTGACGCCACTTCCTCTGAGACTTGGCCCGGAAACTCCAAAATTGATTCCCACCTCCGGAGGCAGAATGCCTACATCAGCTGTACGCTCAATAAATATTTTATTCGTTGTAAGCAGATTATTCAACTCATCAATTTGTGGATCAAAATAATCTAAAAAAT
The DNA here is from genome assembly GCA_913049525.1 of uncultured Fidelibacterota bacterium. GTDB lineage: Bacteria > Fidelibacterota > Marinisomatia > SCGC-AAA003-L08 > D37C17 > D37C17. The sequence goes on from CAJWYZ010000001.1 coordinate 27,598, forward strand.
CTAATGTTCTCTCTATAAATTTGGGAGGAAGATCATGAGAAACGCCACCAGGCCAGATATAATTGTATAATAAACGAGCACCACACAAGGTTTCAAAAAGGTCTAACACCCTCTCCCTGTCTCGAATAGTCCATGTGAAGGGAGTAATTGCCCCAACATCCAGGCCAAAGGTGCCAACGGCAACCAAATGACTGGCAATACGCTGCAGCTCTGCAATAATTACTCGAATGTATTCCACCCTGTCAGGAAGTTCAATATCCAATAACTTTTCTACTGCGATAGAGTATGCATGATCCATATGCATAGAAGCCAAATAATCACAACGATCTGTAAAAGGTACTATTTGTTCATAGGAAAGCTTTTCACAATGTTTTTCGAAACAACGATGGAGGTAACCAATAACCGGTTCAATTTGGGAGACTATCTCCCCATCGGTGTGAATTTTTAGCCGTAATACGCCATGGGTACTGGGATGCTGTGGCCCCATATTGAGAACCATTTCGCCAGTTTCTATGACTGATTTATCTACTAAATTTGCTTCCATCAATCCCAATACGATTTATCTTTTGGAACGGGCAGGCCATGGTAATAATCTGGCTCTTTATAATTTTTACGGAGTGGATAGCCTTCCCAATCATCAGATAATAAAATTCGTTTTAAATCTGGATGGCCTTCAAACTTGAGTCCCATCATATCATACGCTTCTCGTTCATGCCAGTCTGCTGCCTTCCAAAGTTCTACCACCGAGGGAATGGATATACCATCTTCAATTTCAACCCGAACTTCAAGATAATGGTTATTTACTGTAGAATAAAAATTATAAGCAGCACCATAAACTTTATTATCTCCCTTATCATAAGCAGAAATACACATGAGATAATCAAAATTGAGCTTGGATTCATTTTTAAGTATTGCGGATATTTCAGACCAATTTTCAGGGGATACTGAAATGACCGTTTTACCTTCAATTACAGAAGTTTTTCCGCTTGCCTTGGTATCTAATAAAGCAACTATTTCATCAAACGTCATATTATGCCTGTTTCCGAAGTGGAGTTTCGGTTTTTATTTTTTTCTGAAGCTCCAATAATCCCTGTAATAATGCTTCAGGTCGAGGAGGACAGCCTGGAATATACACATCAACCGGCACTACTAAATCAACACCCTTCAATACATGGTAGCCATGCTGCCAATAAGGGCCGCCGCTGTTGGAACAAGATCCCATAGAAATTACATATTTAGGATCAGACATTTGTTCATATAAGCGCTTAACACGTTCTGCCATTTTCAGAGTAACGGTTCCGGCAACAATCATTACATCAGACTGCCTGGGCGTGGCACGAGGCATAGCACCAAAGCGCTCCAGATCATGCCGTGGAGCTGCAGCTGCCATCATTTCAATAGCGCAACATGCCAATCCAAATTGAAAATACCACTGCGAATTGGCTCTAGACCAATTAATAAGTGTATCTAATTTTTCAACAATAACATTATCTTTATCAAATCGTTCTAATAATGTGGGATCCATTAGCTTAATTCACCTTCAGTTTTAAGATTAGAATATCGACCTTTTCCATATCGGACATTCATTTTGACCCAGTCTAAATCTCCTTTAGCCCAAACGTAAATAAATCCCACTACCAGAATCAAGACGAAAATGAATGCTTCAATAAATGCCAGCAAACCTAAGTCCTGGAAAACAACTGCCCAGGGAAAAAGAAATACAATTTCAACATCAAAAATAAGAAAAATGAGAGCAACAACATAAAAACGGATATTGAATTTAACCCAGGCTGACCCTTCAGGCAGTTCACCGCATTCATAGGAAGTAAGTTTATCACCGCCTTTATTGTGTCGGGGCGACAGAAGATGCTGCAAACCCAGTGGAACTCCTATGAGTACAGCGGCTAAAACGGTGAATATTATTATTGGTAAAAAGTCCTGATACAAAAATATATCGCTCTGATAGAGTATTAAATTTAGACAGTTAAAAAATAACCAAACAACCTCTATTCATAAATGTTACAGAGATTTTTTTCATTTTTGGATATTCATAGAAATACCTGATAATTTTATACAGATGATTAATAACCTTTTTAACCAATTAATAATTACCATAACCCCTTTTCTTCCCCGCTGGATCGTCTGGAAGATTGCCGGTAGATACGTTGCAGGAGAAACCGGCGCTAAAGCATTAGCAGTCGTTCGTCAGTTAAATGATAAAGGTTACTCAGCAACAGTGGATATTTTAGGGGAACATACTAATTCTAAAAGTGAAGCTGCAGAAATCACCCGTGAATATATGAATATTTATGATGAAATTTCTAAACAGAAATTGGATTGTAACATCTCCATAAAGCCCAGCCATATTGGTCAGGATATCAGCAATGAAATTCTCCAAACTAATTTAGATAAACTGCTTCTTAAAGCAGAGGAAACTAATAATTTTTTACGAATTGACATGGAAAATTCTACCATAACCGATAATACCATTTCATTATATAAAAACTGTCGCAGAAAATATAAACATGTAGGAACCGTCTTTCAAGCATACCTCTATCGTACCCAGGCAGATTTAGAGCAGCTCTCTCAAAATGGTAGTTTTAATTTCCGTTTGTGTAAAGGAATTTACAAAGAACCAGCCGCCATCGCCATTCAGAGACGGCGGAAGATAAACAACAATTTTCTGAAGCTTTTACGCTTTGCATTTGAAAAGGGGATTTATGTTGGCATAGCCACCCATGATTTAGGGCTTTTAAAATCAGCCTACACCCTCATTAGCGAACTTAATGTATCTACTGATAAATTTGAGTTTCAGGTTTTATATGGTGTTCCCATGTCTGGATGGCTGGAAAAACACTTAAAGAATAACTTTAAGGTACGAGTGTATATACCTTTTGGTGTTGACTGGCACGCCTATTCTATTCGCCGCCTAAAAGAAAACCCAAATATTGCCGGCTACATTTTGAAAGATTTATTTAGGAGATAATTAAAATAGAAAAGGGGATTCTGTTTCCAGAATCCCCTTTTCGGAGAAAAACAATAAA
>CAJWYZ010000002.1 GCA_913049525.1 uncultured Fidelibacterota bacterium
AATGTGCTCCTTAGTTCTTGGACAGGGATCCAGGATGGGTACTGCTTCTTCCACGCAACTGCAGATTTCCCAGGGCGCTCAGTATCTCTCTGGAGGTGGTGCAGCTTCCAACGCAACGGGCATGGAAGCAGCCTACTGGAATCCGGCTGGACTTGCCATGAGCGAGAACAAGGTAGATGCGATCTTTTCCTACCGGTCTTACCTTGCCGATATTAAAAATAGCTTCTTTGGTGTTTCCTCTGAATTTGGTAAGATTGGAAAAATTGGAGTTTCAGCTAGGACATTCAGCGTTGGAGATATTAAAGAAACAACTGTCTTTTACCCAGACGGGACAGGACAGATTTTCACACCGACATTCATAGTGCTGGGAGGAACAATTTCTAAGAGATTGTCTGACCGCACCAGCGTTGGGTTCAATGCCAACTGGGTCAGCGAAAGTTTTGGACGCGTAAGCGCTAATGCTCTTACTTTTGACGTCGGTGTCCAATATCGGTCCCTGATGGATATTGAAGGCCTGAATGTTGGCTTTGTGATCCGTAATTTTGGGAGTCCTGTTACTTATGGTGGTGAGGGTCTTGGAGTTACAGCAGAAGTACCGGATGCTAATCGGCCAGTGGAATATTACAAGGTTGATGCTGCATCCTTTGACTTACCATTCACAATGGACATGTCAGCAACATATGCTCTCTCAGGAATCAATCTTGGTGTGACATATAAGAGCAATTACTATGCTACCGATGAAGTGAGTCTTTTAGGTTCTTATTCAATTGGGGATTTGGCAGCTGTTCGTGCTGGATATAAGTTATCCATGGCAGCAAAGGAAATTAACACGACAGAAAGTAATTGGGATTATAAAAATCCATTCGATGGTATCTCATTTGGTGGGTCTCTTAATTTAAAATCTTTTATTGGTATGAACATGAGTGTAGATTACGCTTTCATACCTACAGAGTATTTCAGTGCTAATCAAGTACTAGCTTTAAGATTTGGTTTCTAACTTTTAATAATGACTAAAAAAAAGGGTCTTTTTAGACCCTTTTTTTATATAAATAATTAGTTGAAGTGACTTTTAAGTTAAGTACATTCATTGTCTTACATTTCTAATTACTTCAATTCCACTATATAATTGTTTTACTCTCTCTGCAGTAAATTCCCCTTTATTTAATACAGTATAATTGAAGTAATCCACTAATATTTTATTCAAAGACAATCTGAATTCATTTCTATTTATTTTTCCGGTGATACCAAACAATTTAGTTGCCCAGGTGAAATATGAAAAGTCAGAATAGTCAAAATGTTTTGTTTGGGGCACTCTAATTCTTATAGATTGTTTTTTATTATTCTGGACCAGGGTATCTAACTTTAAGCGATTATTTTTATTTTTCCAGTATTTATCACTCAACTGCCCCAGATGGAGGAAAGAGGTATTTATATTCTGGTTTATTTCATTTGATGGCATAGGAAGAGTCCAGGCATCCAGGGCAATACAGGAATTAATACTTTTTTCCCTTAGTAAGGTGGAAAGAACAGTACTTCCACCAAAGGAATGACCCATTAGTGATATGTTTTGTGAATCACATAGTGGAGAAAGGGCCGGATCAATAGTGTCCAGCTTTTCAATTTGATCAATGATAAAGGAAATATCCTGGGAACGTATCAAGAGATGTTTCTCTCTTGTATCCCAATATTCTTCATCGGTTGTGCCTTTAGGGAAATGCCGTACAAATGATTTGCTGTAAATAATTTCATCCTCTGAAAACCGGACAAAACCTGCATCATAAACATGATCACAGGCAAATATGATATAGCCATGGCTTGCCAGTTCTTCCATCTGTATAGTATTTTGATTTTTAAATCCTCCTAAACCATGAGAAAAAATTATAATTGGCCTTTTCCCAAGTCCAGATTTTGGAATTCCATCAATGGTTGTACTTGTCCTGATATTCTTTACATTTGACAATAAACTGCCTGGTATATCAAAATCAGTAGATATGACCCGAATATAATCCTGTGGGTTTTGAAGATATGGTGAATGTAATTGTTTTGTACCACCTTCTATAGGAAACCAAACCTGTACAGGAATTCGTCGAAATTCATTACTTTCCTCCCCGAACCATTCCTTTCGGGAGCTGTCTTCCCATGTATATATTTTTGTGCCAACATTATACTGTCCGGTGGGAAGGGGAAGATTTTCTAATGGTAAAACCTGGCGCACTATGGTTGCACAGGAAATGAAGAAAAGGAGGATCAGGGGGGTGAAGTATTTCATTTTCGTTATTTTGGTTTTCTTTTGTTCATAGTAATTTCTCATATGCCGAATTTATTAAAAATTTTCGTTATTACTCTGGCAGGATCGTTATTTATTTTAAACTGCGAAAATGATTCTGAAATTGACACCGATAAAAATACCTATTACGATGATATAGCGGATATTACCTATTTAAATGGCTCGTTTTACACTACAAACTACGACCTGTCCGGTAATGCGGGATCACAAATTGATCTGTTAAAATTTCATGCTAATGATAGTATCTATGTCACTGATAGATTCGATTTAGAGATGAACGGACAAGGCTACATTTCAATTACCAATGATGGAAGTGATCTGTATCTCCAATCAAGGGAGACCAGTCTTATCAGAAAATGCTCCCCAATTGGAGAAAATGCATATACAGATTGGGATACAATCTCAACAAACTGGCAGCCCTGCGGAATAACATATCTCAGTGAGAAGGACTCCTTGCTCACGCTTTATAGAAATCTGGATACGTTAACTCAATACAGAGCCCGGGTTATTTCCAAAGATAGAACGTTCACTTCCAGCATGGACACAGTTTTTCATTTCGACTTTATAGACACCACCTATCATGGGATTTATGCTCTTACACACAAAGGTTCTTCATTCTACATGCTTGGTGTTGATACCTCTATGACAGATATTTTAATTTTAACAGATAATCATTTTGTCGTCACTGACACCACCACCATTACTGACAGCACTGTAGTCGGGCTGTGTTTCAGAGGTAATGATTTATATTTCAGTTATCGAGATAAGCGCATTCAATACTGGAAGACCTATTAATATTATTTCTTTTCCTAAATTATCTGAGATCGTAATAAGAACCCCGATTTTTCGGGGTTTCCTGTATCTTTTTCGATGGGGAAAAGGGTAAATTCAGTTCAAAATACCATTAATAATTTTCCAAACTGAAAAGATAATGATACATATATGTTAAATGATCCGTCAATTTTTTACCTTGGTATTGTATTATTGATCCTCGTTTCTATTGCCCTATACCAACGCTTATACTCTGTAACCGGATTTCTTATAGTCACCTATTTCATGTATATCGGTATCATTTATTTTTCAGGAATCCAAAGAGGGGAGAAGAACCCATCCATAGCTACACCAACCATAATTCCCGGGAATGTAGAAATTGATACGACGAATGGAGTGCGCATTGATTCAGCAGAAACACTTGAAGATATTACTGGAACTACTGATTCAATTTCATTCTTACAAAATGAAATAACACCTACAGATTCGATACCGTCTGAACAATTAGCGTTAAATTTTATAATGGTTGCACGGGATGTTGATATCAAAAACAGGAGTGCAATAGACCCTGGTTCAGTTTTTCCTGATAGTGTCGGCACACTTTATTGCTTATCCGGTATAGACAACAGGAATGGTGGAACCCAGGAGATACTTCACAAATGGACGTATAAGGGAAAAACTGTTGCAAAAGTTCTAATGGTAGTTGAGCGGTCAATAAATTGGAGGTGCTGGAGTGTGGTTAAGATCAATCCTGAAAGGGCAGGAAAGTGGGAAATTTCTATTACTGATACAAATGAGATAGAATTCGCTTCAACAACTTTTCACATAACAAAATCGGAATAAAAGCTATTATCAAAAAACAATTCCTTCTCTTATTCTCTCTCTTCTTATTTTTTTCTGGGTGTGGAAAAAATAAAATCTTCCGTCAAGTTAAAATGCAATGGCGCCCGATGGAAAGGATTAATCAAAATCTCCCAGATGGAATCAAAGTATATAAAGGAAAGAACAATATTATGCCGTTAAAAGCCTGGTATGCAGAAGTGGATGTGTCATTACAGGATATGTCCATTCGTGTTGTCCATTCACAGGATACTGACAGGAAGGAAACATTATCTGAATTTTCGGATAACCTGAATGCAAGCATTGTGGTGAATGGCGGATATTTTATTATGGATAAGAATCCTACTGATCATGTGGGATTATTAATGTCCAATAATATTATTAATTCACCGGCAATTTCATCTGTTCTGCGCGGCAATACGCGATATTTTTTGACAAGAAGTGCGTTAGGTATTCGCGATGATAATCATATCGATATTGCCTGGATTGCATCACGCAATGACAGTATTTATGAATGGCAAGCTCCTGTTTTAAATCAGCAAAATATACCCCAATTATCTCTTGATTTTTCGCAAGCTGTTCCATGGAATGTACGGGATGCCCTACAAGCCGGGCCTGTATTAATTTCTGATGGAGAAATTAATATAACAGTTGATGAAGAAGTGTTTTTTGGTTCTGAAATTCCCAATATTCACCCCCGTACAGCTGCCGGATACACCTCTGACGGCAGGTTTATTATCATGGTTGTTGATGGCCGGCAGATAGCCAGCAGGGGAGTGTATCTCCAGGAATTGGCTGTCATGATGGATGATTTAGATTGTGTTGAAGCAATTAATCTCGATGGAGGCGGTTCCAGCGGTATGGTTGTAAATGGTAAAATGTTGAACAGGCCTACCGGAACAACCATACAAAGAGAAGTTATGTCAGCAATTGCTGTATTATTTCAAGAATAATTGATACATTCAAGAAGGTAATGAATCAACTACGAAAATTATACGACTGGGTTCTGCACTGGGCGGAAACACCTTATGCTGTTCCTGCATTAATTATCTTGGCATTTGCGGAATCATCTTTTTTCCCCATACCTGTTGATGTTCTGCTTATCGCTATGGCACTTTCTATTCCAAAATACTCATTTCGATATGCTGCTTACACATCGCTCTTCTCTGTACTCGGAGGAATCGGCGGATACATCATTGGTTACTACTTTATGCAGTATATAGGAAATTCGATAATTGGTTTTTATGGATATGAAGATCATTACAATGCTTTGGCACAAACTTTTCAAGAACACAATTTCATTGCCATTTTAGTTGCTGCTTTAACTCCAATTCCATACAAAGTATTTACTATCACCGCTGGAGCTGCTAATGCTAATTTTATGGAGTTTATGGGAGCTTCCATTTTAGGAAGATCTCTACGTTTTTTTGCTGTTAGTGCTCTCATATATTATTTTGGCGAAAGAATTAAAGTTTTTATTGATCGCTATTTTAACATGTTGAGCATTATTTTTGCTATTCTTCTCGTCGGAGGATTCGTTTTAATAAAGTATCTCTTTTAATTGATGACAATACTAAATTAACTGATATCATTTCGGGGTGTAGCGCAGCCCGGTTAGCGCGCGTCGTTCGGGACGACGAGGTCGGGAGTTCAAATCTCCCCACCCCGACACAACTTATCTCTCTATATAAATATATATAATTCTCATAGAGGGCATATATAATATTAATATCTTTTGATATGAATACAAAGCTTACCGGATTGCACCTTTTTGATCATTATCATTGTCTGGCTTTATCCATGTGTATCATGTGTATCATTTTCATCTTATTTCTTGGGAAAAGACTCTCCCAAAAAAACCAAACTATATTAATAATATTACTCCTGAGTTTTACAGTATTCCAGGAGTTAATTGATTATATCAATCGATATTATGTTAGAGGTTTTAATTTAGCCGAAGATTTACCACTTCATATTTGTCACTATGCTTTAATAATGAGCGCAATTGCTTTATACAATAAAAACCAGTTTTGTTTTGAATTTTCATATTTAATGGGTTTTACTGGAACATTAATTGCAATGTTAACTCCAGATATGACTGATTTCGATAATTGGACCAGTTATATCACATTTTATATTCATCATTCATTAATTATTTTATTTTGCAGTTGGAATATATTTATAGATAAAAAGGTTCCCAGTAAATATTCAGTTGTAAAATCAATGATATTTCTATGCATTGTTGCTATTCCAATAGGATTGATATGCTGGAAGACAGGGGGTAATTATATGTATTTAAGGGAAATTCCTAATGTGAATAATCCACTCGTATTTGGTGTATGGCCGTGGTACATACTAAATTTTATGATTATTGGTGTTATTTTGATGATTTTTGCATATCTGCCATTTTTCTTTATGAATCAAGATATAAGGCGTAATAATACGCCATAATTATCCTACCCTATCTACTTTTTAACACTTACTAATATTAATGATGGTAAAAAGACAGAAAATATGATTACTATTTGAGTAGTAATCGACAGGGGAAAAGACTATTTATAGCCTAAGCTAGTTTCTTATGAATGAGTATAACCATAAAAAAGTAGATAAAAAATGGCAGGATTACTGGGAAGAAAATAAAACATTCCAGGCTGTCGATTTTTCTGATAAGGAAAAATTCTATTGCCTGGTGGAATTTCCCTATCCATCCGGTGAAGGATTACATGTAGGCCATCCCCGTTCGTACACTGCCCTTGATATTCTAGCCAGGAAGAAAAGGATGGAGGGATTCAATGTTCTTTTTCCAATGGGATTCGACAGCTTTGGTCTTCCGTCGGAAAACTATGCTATTAAAACAGGCATTCACCCCAATGTTATTACGAAGGAAAATATTGACAAATATACAAAGCAGTTAAAATCACTGGGATTTTCTTTTGACTGGGACAGAGTATTTTCTACAACAGATCCTGGGTATTATAAGTGGACCCAGTGGATTTTCCTAAAATTGTATGAAAAGGGATTAGCATATAAACAGAAAATACCCATTAATTGGTGTATTGACTGCAAGATAGGCCTGGCAAATGAAGAAGTAGTAGATGGACGTTGTGAACGATGCGATGGTGAGGTAACAAAACGGTCAATTGAACAATGGATGCTGAAAATAACTTCCTACGCAGAAAAACTGATCCAAGACCTTGATGACGTTCAATTTCTGGATAAAATCAAAACTCAGCAGGTGAACTGGATTGGCAGATCGGATGGAACTGAAGTAACATTTTCAGTGGATGGAGGAACTAACGATATATTAGTATTTACGACACGACCAGATACGTTATTTGGAGCCACTTTTATGATTCTTTCACCAGAGCATGAACTGGTCCCGGTCATTACTGCTAAAGAACAGAAAGCAGCTGTGGAATCTTATATGAAAGATTCAGCTAAGAAAAGTGATCTCGAACGGACTGAGCTGGAGATGGAAAAGACTGGTGTTTTTACAGGAGCCTACGCAGTCAATCCTGTAAACAATGAAAAAATTCCAATCTGGATTGCAGATTATGTGCTCATCAGCTATGGCACCGGTGCAATCATGGCAGTTCCTGCCCATGATACAAGAGATTTTGATTTTGCACAGAAATATGGACTAAAGATTCAATGTATCAATCACCCTCCTCAGGAATTGGCAGAAAATGAAGGAATACGTGTGGAGGATGTCTTGGCAGGTAAAGCCTGCTGGCCATATGAGGGACAGTGTATCAATTCCTCCAATGATGAAGCAAACCTGGATATTAACGGGCTGGATGTAGAAACCGCAAAGACCAAAACAACTCAATGGCTGGAAGAAAAGGGGATAGGAGACAAGGCCATTAATTACAAATTAAGGGATTGGGTTTTCTCCCGACAAAGATATTGGGGGGAACCCATTCCTCTGATTCAGTGTCATGAGTGTGGGTGGGTATCGGTTCCTGAACAGGATTTACCTGTTTTGCTTCCCACTGTTGAAAAATATGAGCCCACTGAAACAGGGGAGTCTCCCTTGGCGGCTATTCTGGATTGGGTCAATACCAAATGTCCGGAATGCGGGAAGGATGCCAAAAGAGAAACTGATACAATGCCAAACTGGGCTGGTTCATCCTGGTATTTTCTCCGGTATATTGATCCTCATAATGATTCAGCTTTTGCTGACAGAAAAAAGTTGGACTACTGGATGCCGGTGGATTGGTATAACGGGGGAATGGAACATACAACTCTCCATTTGCTGTATTCACGATTCTGGAACAAATTTTTATATGATTGTGGGTTCGTACCAAATTCGGAACCTTACCTGAAGCGAACCTCCCATGGTATGGTTTTAGGAGAAGGCGGTGAAAAAATGTCTAAATCAAGGGATAACGTGATAAATCCGGATGAGGTGGTAGAAAGGTACGGTGCGGATGTATTTCGTCTCTATGAGATGTTTATAGGCCCATTTGACCAGGCTGCAGCCTGGGACACAAAGGGTATTGTTGGCATTGACAGGTTTTTACGGAGATTATGGATACTTTTTACATCAAATGAAAAAATCACTGCAATACCTCCTGAAAAAGAAACGTTGAGATTACTGCATCAAACAATTAAAAAAGTATCGGAAGATATTGAAAAGCTTCGATTGAATACAGCAATATCACAAATGATGATTTTTCAAAATCATTTATCCGATTTACATGAGGTGCCCGAAGAAGTATTGCAGGATTATTTAAAATTATTATCTCCATTTGCTCCGCATTTTTCTGAAGAAATAAATCAGATGTGGGGCAATCAGGATACAATGGCCTATAAAGAGTGGCTGCTGTATGACGAAAAATTGGCCAGCGAAGAGGAAGTTGAAATTGCAGTTCAGGTGAATGGAAAGCTGAGAGGATCAATAATCATTGCAAAAGACTCAAAAGAAGAAATCGTTTCAGAAGAATCCCGTAAAATCAAAAAAGTAAATAAACATATTGAAAATCACACCATAATGAAGACGATCTATATAAAAAATCGGCTTATTAATTTTGTTATACGATAATGGGTGATTATTTATCCGGTTACGTTATTTATTGACTTATTGATTCCTTTAGAAAGCATCCAGGTAGCTAATACAAAACAAATTGTGATAATCTTTTGGGATGTGGCCTGAAATATTAAACTAAAATCAGATTCAGATGGTTGCGGTCCAAATTCTAATATAAATATATAAGATACCAGGGTCAGAGCAAAGGCAAAGTATCCAATTCCATAGAGTGTATTTAATTTACGTGATCTGATTATCACATAACTGTATATCAATGTTGCCGGGAATGAGAGGTAAAATATATAATTCGAAAAAAATATGTGGGCATCCAGGTATAAGTCAGCAGGGGTTAATCCCGTTCCCACAAAACAGACACATCCTAATAGTCCAAAAACAGAGCCAACTATGGATAACCTAAAATAATTATCTTCCTTAAAAAACCATGGTAAAACAACATAAAAGATCATGAACATTATACCGGTAATACATAAAGCGTTCGCAAAAAGAAAACACGAAAAATAATTTATATCGCCTCCAAATGTAACTGTCCGTCCTAAATCACTGAGGAAATTGTCAAAAAAATGATATCGTGAGGTAGAATTATCCCTGTACGTGCTGCCAGGGTATAGAATGACACTCAAGAATGTTAATAAAACGAATGCAGAAAGTGAGAATAGGGGGAATCTGGTTAATATTAATTTATACATCCTATTATACATAATATATATTATATGACATTTTATATAGTTTCACTAAATTTATCGATATTCTCTTTAGACCCTAAGAGTATTATTGTATGCTGTATGTTCAGGATTGTGTGAGGATCCGGATTCAGTATACTTTTTTCATTTTCATCTATGAGTCCTACAATAACAAGATTATAATCTTCCCTGAATTTGGAATCCTTGATCATTATACCGTCATATCTATCGATATCTTTCAGTTTAAATTCGTCAATAACTATATCAAGATTATGATTGGGAGAAGCTAGTGATACTGTATCTTCCAGGTAAGGTGCCAGCAATAACTCAGCCATTTTATGTCCACCTGTAATATATGGGTTAACAACTTTATTTGCTCCAGCGCGTTTTAATTTCTTACCAGTATCTTGTTTGGCGCATCGCCCCAATACATAAGCAGTCTGGTTGAGATTCCGGGCGGACATGGTCACAAATAAATTTTCCTGATCGGTACTGAGTGTCACTACAATTCCTTTGGCATGTTCAATATTTGCATTGATCAATGTTTCATCCAAAGTTGCATCCTGTTTGATAAACTTGTATCCTAAATCGTCCATCAAGTTTGTTTTTTCTTCATTGATCTCGATAATGACAAAAGGAATATTTTTTTCGCTTAATTCCTTAGCGATTACAGCACCCATCCTTCCATATCCGCAGATGATGTAATGATCCTTCATTTTCTTAATTTTATTTTCCATTTTTTGATTCCGATACTGTTTGAATTCAATTAAGTATGATCCTAACTGGGAAATTAATATAGCAAATCCTGTAACACCGAACATAATAACCACTATGGCCCATATTTTACCCGTTTCCGTTAATTCATGTACTTCCCCAAAGCCAACAGTTGACAAGGTGATTACCGTCATATAAATGCTGTCAACTACACTCCATTTTTCAGTTCCGCCAATAATATAGAATCCGCTGGATCCTACAGCCAAGAGGATAAAGAAAAATGCCACTATATACAGTATTTTATTCTTTAGCATTTAATGAGCTCATCAGGCAACAGATTTGGATAACCAATTTAGATAGCTTTTTTCTCCTCCTGTTATGGGAATCGAAATCATTTCAGGAGTATCATAACTGTGAAGTTTACGAATATTTTCAAATACATCTTCCTCTACCCTTTTTACTGTTTTAATTATGAGCAGATATTCTGAATCTTTATTGATCTTCCCTTCCCAACGATAAATAGATTTGATATTGGGAATAATATTCACACAGGCAGCCAGTTTCTTTTCAATTAATTTACTTCCAATAATTTCTGCCTCTTTATTTGAAGATGTTGTTGTAAGGATTATAATAGGATCATACATGGCTTGAATTTATACCATATCTAAAGAATGAAAAACCACATCGGGCTTTATTCTTGTATTGTAAAGACATTAATCTACCAGCCAATAATCCCTGAGATATAATCGATAAAGGGTACCATCTTTCCCTTCTGTACTTTGAAGATATTCTTCATAGGTTTGAAGCATATTTTCGGGGGCAATAACAAAATATTGAGCTTTTTCAACTTTTTGAGCTTTTGGACCATATCCTGGCAACACCCTGCCATAAATAGATTCCATACGAGAATGAAGAGTATCATAAAGATCATCTCTCGCACGAAGTTTCATAACCCCCTTTCGAAATTGTGATACAATTTCAGGCGTAAGTCCATCAGCCAAATCCGCTGCCATTTCCCTGCCGCGTATTTCATAGCGATTTCCAGCACGATTGACACTGAACGCCTGGGCAACAGCATAATCTGATAAGGATGGATCAAACGGTGCTTCCTTTAAAGTTTGTACAACAAAATCCATAGTTTGGGATAAATCGGGACAGCGTTCGGCATAATAGATCAGTTGTCCGCTGTATTCATTGGAGCGCAATCCGTTAGAATAAGCCAGTCCGGCACCCCATGTCTTCATAAACATACTATGAGCTCCGCCTCCACCATAGAGACGAGCCGAAAGAAAATCCAGTAAAACTTCAGGTTTTGTTTCAACAAAACTTGCGCACGGTGCAGTATTTATGTGAACGCCAGAGCTGGAACTGATGTTGACTAATCCAACATATTTCGGATTTTTTATTTCGGGATAATGGTCCTGCATTCTCTTAGTTATAAATGGTGTGTTGGTGTAATGTTTCACTATGGATAATTCTGATGAAAAGTTGCTTACAAACTTGAAAATATCTACATCTAATTCCTCATAGGAATTCTTAGAGCATATTATATAACCCCGTACATTATCCTGATGCACAATTGTTTCCAATATAGTTTTCATTTGTGTCAATACGATTTTCGGAGAAAGGAATAAATCCTTCTGGATTTGTTCGCATAAATACCGCCAATCCTGCTCAAGGGTTTCATCTGGAATACTGGTCAGATTCAGTTTCAAATCCTGAAGTGCATCCTGGGCAAGTTCATTTATATTCTCAGGGATAAGAATTTGATTTTCCAGTAGTTTTAACAGGTTTTTTCTTCCTTTTTGAGCATAATCTGAAATTGAAGCAATCCATGTAGTAAATACATTTTGTTCCTCCCGTCCAATTTCTTTGAGCTGCCATCTCAAACGTTGATAGGAATGAATTTTGGTTAAAAAGCTTTCTGTACTGAGAAACAAAGGATGGTCTTGCATTCTGAAAGACTTGGCAGGATTTTGTACCCAGGATTCTTCAGATCCACGCATTCGGTTTCGTTGATTACTTAAGTTTAGATCAATCGCATCCCGAATTCGGGCAAGGTTCGTTTCCTGGAGATTGGGTGTTTTTAATACTGCCTCCATCCAGACTAACGTTCTTTTTGCTTCTTCCATGGTTGAACCTGCTCCTTCAACAACCAACTCGATCCGCTTTGTTCTTTCATTCGTAGCAAACCAGGTATCGAATCTGAGGAGTTCACGACGAAGCATATCCTCCATTTCATTATAGGTTACAATGGTACCATCAATTTGGACACCAACTTCAGCCATAAATACAGGGAGAGCTGACAGGGAGACCAGAAGAGATTCAGGCACAACATGAAGATTAAATGCCAATCCGATTGTAGCCCCCGTAATATTATCAAACCGGGAATAAATTAAATCACCCCCTCCAGGCATTTTATGTATTGAATAATCGAGCTGATCGTCCAAGGTAAACGGTGGCTGATCAATAAACTTGGGCATATTGATCGTCTGAGATGCTTTTTTGATGACAGCTGTATTCCCATCATAATCTTCCTGATAGTTCAGAAGAGCATTGTGTATATCATTTGTTTGATATCGTTCCATCAGCAATATTTTATACTCTTCGATACGTAGATCGCGTTCATCTCTTTTTTGTTCCAGATACTCAGGATCCGGTAGAGTCACAACACCAAACGGTTTATCGTTCAGCAGCTTCCAATTATTAATCATTTCCCGCCAGTGGTTTTTATTGCTTTTTACAATTGTAGAAGCCCAGTCAAAATATTTCGAAAAAGTAAGTGACCGTTTAAAACCGCCAATTTTATGCAATTCAGACAGATGTTTCATCCATGAGGAGCCTGTTCCCCTGTATCCAAACCTTGGGGGCGAATTAAGAAAATCAGTTATTTCTTTTCTGTATTTTTCAATTCTACTTTCGATTCTTTTGTTAAATTCAGACAATTCATCAGAACCGTCCGGATAATTGCTGATTAGTTGGATTTCGTCCAAGATAACCTGACGAATAGAATCCATCATTCCGGTATCTCCAGTCTTACGATGTACACTATTCAAACCGATAAAAATCGGTTCACCAACTTCATCAGAACGCCAGCCAAAAACAGATGTTGCTCCAATATCCATGATTTGAGTCTGTGAATCTATGAACCTGCGATACAGGTTTGATGTTTGCCCGCTGGCAAGGGTCTGTAAGAAAAGATCAAGCAAAATATTTTGTTTTGAATCTAATGTCCTGTTTGCCGGCCAGGAAAATACCAAGAGTCCTGGTTCATTTTGATTCATATGAGGGAAAGTAACCTGCGATAGGGTTCCGGTATTTTTTCCATCTGGGATAGGCAATAAACTATTTACGTCATCGGGATGAACATTACCGTACTTTGCTCCAGGCTCAACGATTTTTAAAATATCCGATATCCGGATAAGGGCAGTCTCCAGGCTTATATCTGAAGGCAAAGCCATTATAGCGCCCATATTGTTAAGATGGTGTGTGGAATTATGAAAATTTCGTATGTGTACGGGTATCATCTCACGAATTGCTGTTGGATATCCTCCCGCCGAGTATGCTGAAGGATGATCATGGCCATAAATCATCTTTCCCAATTCGAAATACAAATTTCCCCAGGGCCGCTCAAAGGAGCTAACCATTTCATTATACACAGTTCCTTTTTCTTCAAGGGAAAGACTTCCATCCACCGGATCGTTGGTAATGCCCATGTTTCTTACTTCCCTTCGAATTTCCTCATCGGAAAAGTTAGGATGAAGCATGGCATCAAGTTTTGTATGAAAGAGGTCAAAAAATACGGAACTCCCTGCAGGTGTATGAAAATGATAACATGTCCGCAGCTGGGCAGTAAAAGCTGAGCTATTTCCCAATGACATCTCTTCAAGAGATGCTACATAACGTCCTTTAGTACCTTTTCCCAAGAGCAAATGTTCAAGTGTATGAGGTTCACCCCTGTCAGATACAGGGTGGCTGTTAACCCACATAAAAGCCTGTGGTACAGATTGTATCCTGAGCATATCCAATACAAATCCGCTTTGATTATGGCGAAAACGTGCACCTAGAGGATTCTGGTTATCCACTTCATATATAGCCTCAACAGTAAAATCAACTACCTGTTGATGGTTTTTTAAACTACTCAACCTGATATTTTGGTTTGCCATAAATTTTGGGAAACAAAATTGTGTATAAAAATTCAGCGCTATCAGTAAAGTAATGAATAGTTTTTTCAGCATATCTATCCATTCTCCTCTGGTTGTATTTGTGGTCGGATCCGGTGTAAATATAGTTTATCGAAATATGATAAACATTCTTTGTAAAGTGACAATAATTTATCTGGAAGCTTTTTGTTATTTTCTTGATACTTTTGAAATCCGGTGGAATCTTCCACATTTTTATACCAATACTGACCCCACATTCCATCACTTTTTCTGCTGCCTGAAGGCCAGGAAAGCATCTGATCCATAAAAGATATTCCAATTTTATCACACAGTTTATTGAGTATCTCCCTTGGATGATTTAAAATATCCCTGGAATCAAGAACTGGTGGGCTTTTACCTGTTTCTTTCTTAAGGTATTCAAAAAGAACACATAACTGTTTATAACCAAGTTGATCAATGTTGCCAATAGGGAATCTTTTTTCATAGGATAATATGACCTCTTTTGGATGTCGAATAAGAAAACAGTTAGTAACTTTTTTAGTCCAATGAATATCCATGCCCGGCAGGTTATGGTGAGCCATATGTTTCTGATACCATATTTTTTTCTTATCCGGAATGGAGCCGGTAAGATATGTGACAATATTATCGAAATTACACTCAGAGTTCTGAATAATTTTTTTCCTTAAGGGATGTTTTATCCCGGTTTTCACAAGGTAATGGGCATAAAAAGGTTCATCAGTGACAATAGTGTCAGGACGATTTTCAAAAGAACGCATCATGGCTGAAGAAATATTCCGTGGACCCGACCACATTGCAATATGCACACTGTCCATCATTGCTGTTTTGGATAAAGTTGATGGAGTTTCTGACCATACAGTTCCTGTAGATTCTTCGTTAGAAGACCACGTTTCCCATGAGACAGTGTTTTTTCATCTATTTCTATGGCAGGAATAATCCCGGCAAATGTACCAGTAACAAAAGCTTCATCAGCTGAATGTACCTCCTTTAATTGAAAATCCCTTTCATGCACAAAGATATTATTTTCTTTGCAAAGGTCAATCACAACTTTTCTTGTAATACCCGGAAGACAATACTCTCCTGATGATGTCCATACCTCACCATCACGCACAATAAAAAAGTTAGTGGAATTACAGGTAGAAACATTACCATTTTTATCCAACATAAGACCTTCATCTGCACCTAATTTTGTTGCTTCTATACACGCAGCAATACAGTTGAACTTACTAAGGGAATTAATATGTGGGTCCTGAACTTCGGGAGTACTTCTTTTAATGGAAACAGTCTTGATGCAGATACCCTGTTGATTGACTGCAGAATCAGCTTCTTTATACTCAGGGATGATCACAACTGTCGGCGCCCCACAGTTTGCATTGGGATGTTGATACGGTGTTTTTTTTAACCCTCGCGAAACGATGACGCGTAAATGAACACCGGTTTCCATATTATTTGCTTCAAGGGTTTCACTGATAAGATCAATCATTCTGTCAAACGTAAACCCAATTTCAATTGACAGGATTTTTGCCCCACCATAAAGCCTGTCCAGGTGCTCTTTTATAAAGACAAGCTTGCCATTCAGAAGACGAATGCCTTCCCAAACACCGTCACCTAAGAGAAATCCACTATCAAAAACAGATATTTTTGCTTCCTGTCTTGGAAAAAGCTGGCCGTTTATATTGATTAATATTGATTCGTTCCGTGTATCCTCAATGTAGCTGTGTGTACCTTTTGTCATACACTACAGTAATTTTTTAAGAGCATCAATCAACCGGATAATATTCTCTTCCCTTGCTGTTTCCCCCATGAGTCCAATACGCCATATTTTCCCTGTTAGCGGACCTAATCCTCCCCCTATCTCAATCTGATATTCATTGAGTAACCTGGATCGGATTTCACCATCATCTACTCCATCAGGTATAATCAGGGAATTCAGCATGGGTAAACGAGATTGTGTTTCTACCAGTATTTGGATCCCCATTTGTTCTAATTCTGATATGAGTAAATTGTGCATGTTCATATGTCGTTTGAACACTGCTTCCATTCCTTCCTGTATGATATTGTAACAGGCCTGATATAATCCATAAAGCATATTAATGGGAGCTGTATGATGATATACCCTGCTTTTACCACTCCAATATTGGGTAATCATACTCAAATCAAGATACCAGTTTGGCACTTTAGCTTTTCGATTGTTTAATTTTTCTACAGCCCGATCAGAAAAACTGACTGGGGCTAAACCAGGCGGGCAGGAGAGGCATTTTTGTGTTCCGCTATAGAGAGCATCAATATGCCATTTATCCATTTTGACTTCCATTCCTCCTAGACTCGTGACGCAATCAACCAGGTATAATGTTTTCTTCTTTCTAATCAATTCACCAATTTCGTTTATGGGATTACACACACCGGTAGATGTCTCTGCATGAACCACTGCCAGTAAATCATAATTCTTTTTATTTAATTGACCTTCAACAGCATCCACTATAACAGGTGTGCCCCATTCAAATTTTAACACATCTACATTTGCCCCTAAACGGCTGGCTACATCCTCCATGCGTGTACCAAAAACACCATTGATAAGAATTAATACATTATCGTTCTTTTCAAGTAAATTTACAAAGCACGTTTCCATTCCAGCAGATCCAGTCCCGGATACGGGTATAGTCAACCTATTTCTGGTATTCATCAATATTTTTAGATACCCTTTGATTTGATCCATGAGGTTAATAAAATATGGATCAAGATGACCTATAGTGTTTGTGGCTAAAGCATTATAGACAGAAGGATGGACACAAGATGGGCCCGGTCCCATTAAAAGTGTGTCTTGTATTGATTTTAATTGATTTTTCACTTCTATTCGAAGAAACTACTCTCAAGAATCAGCATATTGTTCTGTGAGCTGAACCAATTTTTCTGCAATGCCCGGTTCTGTCATGGAATGTCCAGAGTCTTTTATTATATGGAATTCAGCTTCCGGCCAGGCCTGATGCAGTTCCCAGGCAGAAATCATAGGACAAACCACATCGTATCGACCTTGAACAATGGCACCTGGAATATGCCGAATCACAGAAATATTTTGTAAGAGTTGATCTTCAGGCTCAAACCATCCCTTATTTATAAAATAATGGCATTCAATTCTTGCGAAGGCCTCTGAAAATTCATCCTCACCAAAACGATGCAAAGTCTTTTCATCTGGCAGAAGTTTACTGGTACTTCCCTCCCACACACTCCATGCTTTGGCAGCTTCTAAACGAATCTCCCTATTTTTACTGGTCAGCCTTTTATAGTATGCGGGGAGTAGATCATCCCTCTCCCCTTCATCAATTGGTTTTATATAGTTTTCCCATGCATCGGGGTAAATATTACTGGTTCCTTCCTGATAAAACCACTGTATCTCTTTATGACGGAGTAAGAATATGCCTCTCAGTATAAGACCTTTCACTTTATCCGGATATGACTGGGCATAGGCAAGTGATAAAGTACTGCCCCAGCTCCCTCCAAAAACAACCCATTTTTCAATGTGAAGATAATTCCGAATCTTTTCCATATCTGAGACCAGATCCCATGTGGTATTTTCAGCCAGTTCTGCAAAAGGCGTACTTTTTCCACATCCCCGTTGGTCAAACAATACTATTCGCCATTTTTCTGGATCAAAATACTGACGGTAAATAGATTCAATTCCTCCGCCTGGGCCTCCATGGACAAAAACGACCGGTTTTCCGTCTGGATTTCCTGCTTCTTCAACATGAATAGTGTGCAAGTCAGACACTTTCAAGAAAAGATCATTATATGGTTCAATAGGTGGGAATAGGCTCATTTTTGTTCTTCTTACCAGGAATAATTTATAAAAAGGTCATCCAAAGAAACATGTAAATTATAGTATGAAAACCACTCATATCCTGTGCCACTATTCTGAAATTGGCTTAAAAGGAAAAAACCGCAGTTATTTTGAAAATACCTTAAAAAGAAATATTCACGATGCTCTCAATGTGACCGTACCGAATGCGATCGATAAAATAGAGAAACTTCGCGGTCGTTTTTTAATCAGCTTATCAGAGTCTAACACCAATTCTATTGATTCAATTCTATCAACCCTGGAAAACCGGTTTGGGCTTGCTTATTTTGCTCCTGCTGTTAAAATCCATCCTGACTTGGATTCAATGAAACTATCTGCACTGGAAATATTGAAAGATATCACCTTTGACACATTTCGTATTACTGCAAGAAGGTCTGATCCCTATCTCCCCTACAGTTCTCAGAAAATAAACGAAGAAATTGGTGCAGAGATTGTCAGTAAACTAAAAAAGACAGTGAATCTCAGCAACCCGGAAGCCACGTGTTACATTGATATGCTTCAGGAAGGAACTTTTGTGTATACACAAAAAATTTCCGGACCTGGTGGACTGCCTGTAGGTGTCAGCGGAAAAGTTGGTGTGATGCTTTCAGGAGGCATTGATTCACCGGTAGCTGCATACTATGCCATGAAACGGGGAGCATCACCCCTATACATCCATTTTCACTCAGTTCCCCATGTCTCCCCTGCTTCCATCGAAAAAGTGCGGGAAACGGTACAATTGCTCACAAAATTTCATTTGAGAGCAAAATTATATATAATTGAATTTTCCCCGGTACAAGATGAAATATTTGCCAATGCAAATCCGAAATTACTGGTCCTCCACTATAGACGGTGTATGATTCGCATTTCTGAAAATATTATAAAAAAGGAAAAAGCAAAAGCACTGGTTACAGGAGAAGCTTTAGGGCAAGTTGCATCCCAGACAATTGAAAATATGACAGTTGTGGAAGATGCAGGCATACATACCATCCTACGACCACTGGTAGGCTTTGATAAACAGGAAATAATAGAAGTTGCTAAAAAAATTGGTACATATGATATTTCAATTCAGCCACATGAAGATTGCTGCACACTTTTCGTACCGAAGCATCCAGCTATAAAAGCCAGAATAAAAGATGTATTAGAATCTGAAAATAACTGTAACCTGGAACCCTTAATTGAAAATGCTGTAAACACTGCTCAGGTTGAAACTTTTCAATGAGTCTAAATCCTTATTTATTCTTTGCGTTTTGTTTTAAAAAAAGTTTTGAGAAGTTCCTTACACTTGTCTTCAAAAATTCCGCCTCTCACTGAAATATTATTGCCAAATCGTGGATCACCGCATAATTGATATAATGAACCGCAACAGCCCTTTTCTTCATCATAGGTCCCAAATATGACCATTTTCAGTCTGCTGTTAATTATTGCCCCAGCACACATGGGACATGGTTCCTTGGTGACATAAAGAGTACAATCTGTTAATCGCCAGTCTTCAACTGTATTTGCAGCTGCAGTAATTGCGATCATTTCTGCATGAGCAGTGGGATCCTTTAAGGATTCACATTGGTTATAACCTCTCCCAATAATATTATTATCTTTAACAACAATTGCACCAACGGGTATCTCCTCAAGTTTGCCTGCATTTTCGGCTAGTTGGATTGCCTGTTTCATAAAGCGTTCGTGGGTGCTGTTTGAAAGTAAATCCATGCCCTAATAATATCATATTTATTCAGGAGCTAAAATTAGCTGGAGCTCCTCTATTTTTGTAATAAGTGCTAATCTTCCTTGGGGTGTACTGATATTTGGATTAAATGATCCGAGATCCTTTTTATCCATAATATAATTAACTTTGTTTATGCTCATCTCAAAATCAGCAATGAAATATGCGGACTTAGCAACTGTAATTAATACATCAAGTGAATCTAATCCCGGTTCATTTAAAAAAGACCAATCATACCATCCAAAACTGAAAAGTAAATCACCATAGCCAATAGCCGTTGAATCTTCTCCATTAGCACTATATGCAAAACAGAGACCTGCAAAAATATCTCTTATTGTCCATACATCATTGAGTGATAAGTTTGCTGCTGCTGCAGAATCCAATAAAGTCTCATACCCCAGGAAATTAACAATTGCAGAATCCAATAAAGTCTCATATTCCAGGAAATTAACAATGCTTATGTCCAAATGATCCTGATATGATAATTTTCCGTAGGACCATCCCAAACCATTATAGCCGTCCAAGGTGGGGTTAGTATTAATAGAATACTGAAACCATTCAGCACTCTCTAAATATTTACCATCACGATATAAGTCCCATCCTTCTTCTGCAAGATCATCTTCCGTGGCAACATAATCTGGTCGACCACCACATCCCGGAAATGTCAAACAGTATGTAATCAGTATTATAGAAAAAATAAAATTGAATTTATTGATCATTTCAACACCGTTATCTTTTTTGTTTGAACAAAGCCAGACTCTGATCTCATATATACTAAATACATTCCACTTGCTACAGGTTTTGTCCATTTATCTCTGGAGTCCCACCGAAGGGAATGTCTTCCTATTTCATGATATTTGTCTACTAAAGTAGTAATATGTTGACCAAGAATATTATACACCGAAATATTTATTTTTTGATTCGGACCCTGTAAAAATCCCACATCATACATAATTGTTGTGACAGGATTAAATGGATTGGGATAGTTTTGATGTAAACTGCTTATTTCTGGGATGATCATAGTTTTAGCTCCAAGCCTGAAATATCCCATTTTTTTTGTATAGGTAACAATTTGTCCATTCATTGACATAGAAGGTAATTCTATCCAAGTGTCCCCTTCCATTCGATAAATTGCAAGGTCATCACTAGATTGGATAGAAACAGTAACCGCTTTTTCAAAGATCATGGATTCATTTCCTATACGGTAAGAGGCCCGATCACGGAAATTAATACGAAACAATGTGGAGTCTACTACAAGAATAGGCTTGTCAGATCGTACTGCCCCAGCACTACCATTAATGCGCAACAAGCTATCCGGGCTGAATCCGATCCAAGGATTCATTGCTTTTGCGACTGTTATACCCATCTCCCGCATAACGCTATCAACCCCTACATCTCCTTCTGCTACCACCTTGATATACCAAATCCCTGGGATTGTTTCAAAATAATGGTGGCCACCAAAAGTAAAGTCAGCAATCGTTGTCAAGCTGACTTCTTCATCAGTGGTACTGCTCACGGTCAACCTAGGCTCCTCTATGACTTTTGCCATAGTGTCAACTACAACAAATTCAAAATGATTAGAGAAAGCATTGTTCTGTACCACTGCAACAGCCGGATGTGGTTTGTTTATCTGTGTAATAAAAACATTTACTAGTAGAGTATCAAAGAATTCACCATCGCTTGAAATAGCTGTAAAAGTGGTGTCTCTTGTATAATTTGGTGGTATCCCATATATACTGTCACTATTGGTCACCATCCAGGAAGGAAAAGAATGGAAATTCCACGTGAATAAATAATCATCCGGGTCTGATGCAGTACCGATATATTGGAAATATGTACCTTCAGTAGCATATATGGAATCTTGAGATGTGATAAAAAGTGGGTCATTCACGTTAGCTACTTGAATTATTCGGTTATATGGAGCACTTTCCTTTTCCCCATCATTTACAGAAATCTCAATTGTACGATCTTCTTCCATGGGATTATCACTCAAATTTAGATAGTGTACATTTTTTAATACAAATGCCCAAACTGCCAGGGAATCGTCACCAATAAGCTTGAGTGTCCCTGTTGAATCGACAAACCCATTTTCCCCCCAGGTTGAATCAACTGTAATCCCATTTTGTTCAGTAAACATTAACGTGTCTTCTGTTGAATAATAATTAGTTGAAATTCTTACAATAGCGGATGATAAGCTATCATCATTCAAATCAGAAACCGTAATGATTTCATTTTCACCAAACAATTTTAGGGTATCATGTTCACTATAGCTTAGAACTTCATCTGGAAAACTTATTACAGGAGCGGAGTTAATAAATACCCATCCTGCATTACCGCCTGCATCCTGAGAATAGAGACATACAAGGGTATCGCCATTAGATACGTTACCATCTTTGATCCGTAAATATTCAAGTGTTTGTAAACCATCTTGAGTTAAAGCAAGTTCAAACGGAACAGGACTTAAGTCATCACTATTACTTCTCAGAACCAAACGGTTGTTTACATTCCCACCGATCAAATCAATTTTGCTCGCTATGGTTTGAAGGGTTTCTTTTTCAAAGGTGAGCGTATCAGCAACTGAAGTTTCTTTTGTAAGTTCATAAAAATCAGTATTTCCGTTAATTGATTGATTAACTCCTTTAAATATTACTTTTCCATTATTATGCAGAAATGCTCCGTCATTGCTCCAGGAACCCGTTAATTGAATTAAATCTCCTGATTGCAGGGCACCTTTTTCATTAATAGTCAATGATTCTAAGTTGCTAGAATATGGGAGATTTAATCTTCCAGTCTCTATAGATACTCCGTTAGTTACAAATATTACATCATTTGTATCTGACAATTCAACAACACAGGAATCACAACTTTTTATATAAAGACTATAGAAATTATTTACTCCAGAAATAGTCTGGGTTGTGTCCCCATTAAAAGTGATGCTTATTGAATCACTATCGAAAGCTCCCTCCTCATTAACCACTAAATCGCCTGTGTTATATAGTGCAAGCGATGGTGTATGACCAAAGGTCCCAGTAGAAGGAATAAAAAGATTGTCCACTGCCATATCCGTAAAAATAAATAAACTATCCATAACTTCAACACGCCCCAAATTACTTACTTGAAGGTTTGTGTCAGAAAAATGGGTACTACCGTTAAATATGAGAGGTTTATTCCCTTTTATCCATACTGCCCCATCACTTATGGTTAAATTTCCTTTTATTTGGATACTTGGATCAATATCTTCCCAATCTATCGTTCCACTTTCAAGTGTAAGATTGTTCTTTATATCAAAATCTCCACCCATGACAACAGTATCAGTGGCACCAGTATTGTTGATAGTTAAATTATAAAAATCCTGTTGTTTATTACTTCCACTTAAAGAGTCGACTGAATATATATGTTGAATATCATTCCCGTCAAAAGTGACTAATCCATTTTGTTCATTAAACGTTCCATTGTTTATCCAGTCACCCTCTATATTTATAGAATAATTATTAATGTAGGAAACATCAAAGTCGACACCTGGATCAATTCTTATATCTCCTGTTGCACCGATATCACCGGACAACTCTTTATCTCCATGTCCAGCTAAAGTAAGGTCATGATAAGTTGCTTCCTTCACCCATTGGTGGGCACTTCTTCCATCATAAGCCACTGTAGAATAGCTTGCAGAAAACGTACCAAGACTTGTTACTGTTGAATCCAAATACAAATTGCCAGCTCCATTAAAGGTGATTGTGCCTCCTATTGCATCAAAGATACCATTCGCATCCACACTACCACTATTAATTGTTATGGTACCATTAATGTCGGTTAAACCCTCAACTGTAATGGTATTGGTTCCAACAATACAAGTATCCCCGGTATTCACAATAAGATTATTGTTAACAGACACATCGCCCGTTAGTGTTTTTCCCCCTATACCATCAAAAATAAGTTGATGATATGTATCAGCAAAAACGTACTGATCTTCCCCATCATAAGTCACTGTACCATTATCACTGGATAATATTCCTAAGCTTGTTACTGTAGAATCTAACGTGAGATTACCAGCATCAGTAAAAGTGATTTTTGCCCCCGTGGCATCGAAAGGTCCATTGGCATCTAACATTCCAGTTCCAATATGTATACTATCAGCAACAACACTGCTGCCATTTACAATCAGGATATCCCCACCTATATCGAGGACTCCGTCAATAACCATATGATTTATAGTCCTATTGCCATTTATAAAAAGAGTTATTCCGGAAAGCACTTGTATATTATCAGTTTCTGATGGAAGAAAATTCTGTTCCCAATTTTCAGCTATGTCCCAGTTACCCGTTGTTTCAAACGTATAGTACATCACAGCAAAATTCCAATAATCTGTTGTACCTCCCATACTCCAGGAGTTTGTGGCAGTTATAGGATGCTCTTCTGTTCCATTGACATTAAATACTTTTACATAGTCTACAAATTGAGCATCTCCAGTATTATCAATAATTGCAGTTGCCCTGGATGGAGCCTCATCGCTTGTAATTAATAATTCCCCACCATCATCAACACCTACAAGAGTAAGGGTATCAGAAATTGTGTACGTTTGACTACCTTTAAAGATGATTGTATCAGTATCTGCAGAAACCGCATAAAACTTGGAAAAGTTCATATCCCCACCAAGAAATGCAGCATTACCTGAACAGATGAATTGGCTCCCGCTGGCTGGAGCTGACCAGATGCCTTCATTAGTTATTGTTTTCCTGTTTGCCAGAGTAAGATCATAAATATCCATATCAAACGTAGTGTTTTCAGCAACCAGTATATTTCCATATATATAGTCTACATCATCTCCAAGGATTACAGTCCCTCCAGTAGGATTAAACTCCACATTCTCAAGAGAATCCAGGTTAGTAGCAAAAATGCTTCCCACTACTAATGTGTTTCCAGGAATACTAAGTTCATCTGTTGTAAATGTTTCATCACCGTATATTTCAAAAGTACCATTGTTTATTATATGGGATCCGGGATTGTGATCATAAAATTCATTGCCCGCGGTGGCAAAGACAGCGCTTTCATCAATTGTGAGAAATCCTCCCGTCCCTATTTCAAATTTATCAGCAATACTAACAGTTCCAAGTATATTACTATTCTGAATACTGTAAAATGCCTGGTCTGCAGAGGTAATACTCTGTGGAGCTGTACCGTCAAAGATAACTGTACCTGTTCCTGGAATAAACGAACCAGTACCAGTCATGTCCCAATTTCCAGCTACTGTGAAAATATCGCTTGTTGCAACAAATATACCTCCATTGATATCTATGCCATCTTCACCAATATCCCAGGTTTGTGAGGGTAGTCCACCTACTGTACCTCCAGTCCATACAATACCATTTGCAGTAATATTTTCTGAAGCATAAAAATTACCTGAAGTATTTGTAAAAATACCGTCAACTTCAAAAGTGCCACCCTGGCTCAGAATGCCCCCATCATGTTCCACATTTCTATACGTTAGGCTGTCCATGGTACTCTGGTCATTTGATGTATATAAAACCTTAGAATCAGTGCTAAGAGTTAAAGTACCATCCCTCGTCCAGATACCTCCCGACAGGATTGTAACACTTCCAGATGCCATTGTAAGTGTTTGGTCAGTTGAAATAGTGAAATCTTCTCCTCCAGCATCAAGCGTATCATTGATGGTGGCTGTCAAATTAAATACTGATGCACTGGAACTGCTGAAAATACTGTTAAAGGTAGGCTCAAAAGCTGGAGCGCCGGAAATTGTTTGAAGTGACGATCCATCCAAATCAATTCTGGAGTCAGTGTCTGCTTCCATTGTCCCATTGAAACTAAGATCCCCTTCCATATTCAGTCTAGAGGTACCGTCCATATCTAATGTTCCAGATACAGTTCCATCTCCACCTGCATCCACAACAGAACCATCAGCCATTTCCAACTCACCAGAAATAGTGAGGGCTCCAGCAATCATCAAGGTGACGCTTGAGTCAACAATGCTTTTACTGTCTGATGATATTTCAAAGGAAGTAAATATTACATTTGTTGCTACAGTCATCGATATGTAGGAATTGATAAGAGCGTCACCTAAATCATTAGGAGTAGTATTCGCATCTGATAATGATTGTGTTACACCATCAAAAGTCACAGTTCCATCACCTTTTATCCACTCAGTACCGCTGATAATTGCAAGGTCTCCCCCTATAGAAATAGCAGGATCATTTGTATCAAGGTCCAGAGCCCCATTAGTGAGTGTTAATTCATTTTGTATATCAAGGTCACCAGCAATCACAAGAAGTTTATCATCGCCTGCATTATTTAGGGTTATGTTATAATAGGTGCTGCTTCCTGGAGTGAATACCTGACTATAAGAGCCATTAAAAGTAATCGTCCCTTCTTGTGCAGAAAAAGTGCCATTATTCTCCAAGACACTCCCTACACTTACTGAATAGTTTTCACTGCTGAAAACATCAAAAGTAACACCAGCATCTATTACTAAATCATTGTCAACAGTCACAGCACCACCAAGTGTTTTTGTACCAGAACCGCCTCCCGCTGTAAGATTGTAATAGATATCCGGAAATACAATCTGGTTTACCCCGTCATAAGTCACAGTACCAAAATTATCAGATAACATACCCAAGTCTGCTACCGTGGAGGATAAGTTCAAGTTACCAGCATCAGTAAAAGTGACAAACCCAGCATTCGCATCAAACGCACCATTGGCATCTACAGTCCCTGTAGAAATAGTTATGGTGCCATCAATATCGCTTGTACCATCCAGAGTCAAAGTGTTGTTTGCAACAGCCAAGGTACCGTCAATATCTGTAGCATTTGTTACTGTAAGGTTATGTGTATCCATTTCAATTGTAACATCAGTATCTATTGTTAAATCCCCTGCAACAGCCACATCACCGCCAAGTGTTTTTGTTCCAGAACCGCCCCCTGCTGTAAGACTGTAATAGTCATCAGAAAATACAGTCTGGTCTACCCCGTCATAAGTTACTATGCCATTATCTTCAGACAATGTACCTAAACTTGCTACGGTAGATCCTAACAGTAGATTGCCTTCTCCAGTAAAATTGATCGTTCCATTTGTTCCATCAAAGCTACTATCTGCATTTACAGTCCCTCCTGAAGCTATGGCTAAGATACCACTGTTATATAATATTCCATCTGCAT
>CAJWYZ010000003.1 GCA_913049525.1 uncultured Fidelibacterota bacterium
AAACCGACGGTATCGCTTAACAATACTGGTACGCCAACGTCTATATTCTCTAGTTTTCTGGTGGTGGTATCTAAGGTGGCAAATAGTTGATTCTGCACCAAAACATCTGCATCTGTTAAGGCATTCATAAGCGTAGATTTGCCCGCATTTGTATAACCCACCAGTGCAATCCTAAATGCTTCTTCTCTGGAATGATTTTGCACCTTGCGTTGTTTTTCAATGGCAGTGAGCTCTCTTTTTAATTTTGATATTTGGTTTCTAATTAATCGCCGGTCAATCTCAATTTGGGTCTCCCCTGCCCCTGCCCTGGTTCCAATTCCACCCATCTGCCTTTCAAGGTGAGTCCATTGCCGAGTGAGTCTGGGAAGAAAATATTCAAGTTGTGCTAATTGAACCTGTGTTTTGGCTTCTTTGGTCTTAGCATGCTTCGTAAAAATATCTAAAATCAACCCAGTACGATCAATAACCTTTATATTTTCGCCTGCTTCCTTTTGCAGGTTCTTGAGTTGGGTTGGTGAAATGTCATCATTAAAGATAATTAATTCACATTCCAGCTCCTTAGCTTGATTTATAATAGTCTGAGTTTTTCCTTTCCCTATAAATGTGGCAGGATCAGGCATATTTCGGCTCTGAGTTGTTTTACTTACTATATCCGCTCCAGCTGTATCTGCTAGAAATTCCATCTCCTCTAATTGCTCCAAAATCTGAGCCGAAGAGGATCCCTTTAATACAACGCCAATTAGAAAAGCTTTCTCTCGTTTAACGTTGTTTTTTTGCATTTGATACAATCATTTCAATGAGCAATAATAAAATAGTCAGATATAATAAATACCTCCATAATTCAACGCCAATTCTTGCTTCTTTTAACTCTGTAAGAATATCATCTTTCATAGAAATTAGTTCAATATTTTCTGGTATAATTTCTTCAATATTATCGAATGGAATAATTTGACTTTGCAGTTCACTGCTGTTAATATTTACTGCAATTTTTTCAATTTCTATATTATCAGTTTGCAAACTGTGAAAGCCAGGGGATTTAAACATATCTACATTAACAGAATTATTATTGTCAATAATTAATATTTCTTTACTTCCATCAGGAGGAATATGATAAACTTTGTTTGTATAATATTCTTGTAAAACAGTATTCCAGGCTGTATCAGTATTTATAAATATATTATGATTATTTATACTATTTGAGTATATTAAATAATGAATAAATGGTAAAAATGAACCTTTAATTGGAAAGTTCGTCCAGCTTAAATTCAATGCATATCCAAAAACATCTAAAATTCCAGAATGCAAAGGATATCTGTTCCAAATTGGGTTACCATCTTTAAGTTGAATTTTACTATATTTAGGATCAAATGGTAGTGATAAATACTTAAAATATTTTACATTTCTATCTCGGGTATTATTGGGAGCAAATATATCCTTTAAATCATTAGATTGAATGGAATTTGGATTTATTTCCTGAAATGAATTACCAGTCAAAGATTGCTTAATTAAACTAATATATTTATCAGGAGTCTCAGACCAAATATTGCTTAAATATTCAAAAGAATTGGAGTCAGAATTATTGTCAGGAAATATTATTAAATGCCCTCCTCTATAAAGAAAGTCTTCAATTTTACTATCCGCTATCTCTCCTGAGTTTTCAGGATCTAAATAGAAAATAATATCCTGCTCATTTAATTTTAATTGAGGACTATTAAAATCGACAAATTCAGTAATGCTTAGTGATTCTCCGGATATATTTAATGTCCTTAAAGATTCCCTGATATAATATGACGATTCAGATGAACGGGCAATAATTGCTATTTTATGCCTATCAGGAATATTAAGTACGAAGTAAAAACGATTATCTTCTAAAATATCATCAACGTCTAATTCAATTTTCCCTAAATAGTTTCCTGATTTCGAAAGAGCTGTTTTAAAGGTAAATAATTTTGTATTCCCGGACTTTAGCGAAATTAGCTGCTGCCCAACTATCATTTCATTAATGATTAATTGCAATAAGCGGTTTTCAATATTTTCCACGCCACTATTTTGCACAGATACTTCAATTTCCATTTGGTCATTTGGAAGAAGAATTTCATTTACTATATTCAAATTGACTATAGCTAAATTGTTATTAATTTTTGGTGCAATAAAGGAATATATATGAAACGATTTCAATTGGTCACTATTGTCATTTAATTCTTTTATGGATGAATATTGTCCATCGGTTAAAATATACAATTCTTTTGAGGTAAATTCTCCTCTACTATTCACTTTCAACGTATTAAGAGAATTACTTATAGATTTTCCTAAAAACGTCGATTTTACAAGCGATTCAATTGGCGGCACATCTTCTCTAAGACCTTTAAATTGAAGCCCACCGCTTGTGTTCATCCAAATTAATTGATTTTTATCTGGGATTTGATTGAGTATTTTCTGGGCAGTATTTTGAACATTTTCTTTATTTCCAGACATCGAAAAACTATCATCCATAATTATAGCATGAAGGGCTGATTCCCCGGAATTTTGCAAATTAAATATTCCATTTATCACTGGCCTGCTAATCATTAAAATAATACATAGAATAATTATAGTTCTTAGGATTAGTAATAAAAGTTGTAAAATTTGAAGTTTTCGGATAGATTCCCGCTCTAATAGTTTTAAAAATCTTAGTGTGCTGAAATCTATAGTTATGAGGTTTCGGCGATTCAGCAGATGAATAATAAGTGGAATTGCACTTAAAGGAAGCAGCCAGAGGAAAAATGGTGTTAAAAAACTCACCCAACGCCTCCAATAGTTAAGATAAGTGCTAATACCATGGGTATGAGAAGATTGTCATTAATGCGGGGGGTTGAAAATAATTCAACAAC
The DNA here is from genome assembly GCA_913049525.1 of uncultured Fidelibacterota bacterium. Lineage (GTDB taxonomy): Bacteria > Fidelibacterota > Marinisomatia > SCGC-AAA003-L08 > D37C17 > D37C17. Next base: position 2,871 of record CAJWYZ010000003.1, read on the forward strand.
CGTTGCTGCGATTACTGCGATGAAATTAACATAAGCTGCTGCTGAAGATAATGAAAATACAATAATTGTTGCTGTAATGAAAAATGCAGTAGATCCTTCTAATGATTTTGAAAATAATTGTGTTTTTCCAAATTTAATGCCAACAATTGCAGCCGCTGAATCGGCAATGCTTAATACAAGTAATCCGATAATTGCTGTATTTTCATTAAAAATGAATATGGTAACTGCAGCGCCAATAATTACCCATGAAGCGCCTGATAATATTCCCTGTTCAATAGGTCGGGTAAATGTTATAAATAGGTCGCTATATATGCGGTACAAAAATTTATTATGTCTCCTTCCATAATCTAAAATCGGTAAAATAATCGCACAGGATATTATCCATGGCTGGAAAGTATCCTTTCCAAAATACCATAGCATAAATGGAATGCATGATGAGGATAAATGGATGAGTTTCCGATAGATTTCTTGACGGTAACTTAAGGGGTCATGCATTCATTAAGTCCTGATACCTCTGGGAAATATTATCAGATTTAAATAAAGCTGATCCCACTATTGTTATATCGATACCCGTATCATAGACCTTTGAGATAGTATCTAAATTGACGCCACCATCCACTCCAATGGTGATATTTCTATCCTTGGTCATTTGAACAATATTTTCCATTTTATTTAAGGTAGATTTTATAAATGATTGCCCACCTTTTCCAGGGACAACTGACATAATTAAAATATAATCTAAATAATCCAATATTGGCAAAAGACAATTTTCATCTGTATAGGGATTTAAGGCAATACCAGCATAAACATTATTTTTACGAATATATAATAAATCTTCCTTGGGATTTGTGCTAGCTTCAGTATGAATAATTATCGTGTCTGATCCCGCTTTAATATACTGGTCTAAAGACTTGTGCGGCTTTTGAATCATTAGATGGGTTTCTAAATGACAATCGGTACATTCATTGATTGCGCTAACAATCATTGGGCCAAAAGTTATTGAAGGAACAAAATTTCCATCCATTACATCTAAATGTAAACGATCTGCACCAGCTGACTCTACTTTTTTAATGTCCTCAGAGATATTTTTAAAATTTGCAGCTAGAAGTGATGGTGATATTATTCTCATATTATTTATCCTGCTTATCAGTGCTTATAAGTAGATTAATTGAAGCAGGAAAAGATACCCTCATCCCAGCTGTCATATTTTGTTCAATTATCGTATTTGGCACAAGATCAGGCTGAAATTCATAGATGAGCTCCCCCACTCTAAGCCCCTCATTTATAATAGTCTTACGGGCTTTATTTAGGCTAAAGTTTACAACATCGGGAATTATATAATAATCTGGAGGCGCTCCCTTGCTTACTCCTAAAGTCATATTTGTAGAAGATTTTACTGTTTTCCCTTTTCTTGGAAGCTGAAATGATATAAAACCATCAGGAATTATATTGTCATATTCATAAATTACTGTATCAATGCCCAAACCAAGTTTAGCAATTGTTAATTTAGCATTTCGAAGGGTTGAATTGCTAATATCTGGAATTGTAATATCTTCATCTTTCCCTGCAATGGTAAGATCAATGGTCCTTCCTTCCTTTACTTTTGTAAATGCTCGGGGAAACATCTTTATAACGGTCCCTGGAATATTTGCATCTGAATATGGTACTAGTATTTCTTGGGTATTGAACCCCAGCGCACGCAATTGATAGACTGCTTTTTCTCGATATTCACTACGCACATCTGGCAAATAGTGCTCATTGTTATATCCCACATAATTAGGTAAAATAATATAGTCTAATATTATAATACCTGATAGTGAGAATATTATACAGGTTATGAGATATTTGAGTAGGGATCTACCCATTATTTACTAATCTTACTGCGAACCCTCCATCTATTTTGTGATCTGGCGGAAATGTAACCATAGCTCCTTTTTCATCAACATATTCAGGTGGAACATAATCCTTAGCAGATTCAATAGAATAATTTGGGTGCGATTTTAGAAATGCATCAATTACCATATAATTTTCTTCTGGTTCAACTGAACAGGTGCTATATACAATGACGCCTCCTGGATTTATAAAATTAGACGCTGCCCATAATATTTTTCTCTGCAGCAGATGCATTTCTAAAATATCATCAATTGAACGACGCCATCTAATATCAGCACGCTTAGCCATAACGCCAGTACCTGAGCATGGTACATCTAATAACATTTTATCCGTCATCGGAATTTCATCTTCAGTAATATCAACTAAGTCTGATTCTGTATTTTTTATATGCAATCTTTCTAATGTATTATCTAAACGTTTTAATCGTTCTTCATTTGAATCATAAGATAAAATAGATCCGGAATTATTTAACATTTCAGCAAGATAGGATGATTTTCCTCCAGGGGCGGCACAAACATCAGTAATTGACTCTTTTTTCTTAGGATCTACCAGTTGTACAACTAATCCTGCAGAAGGATCCTGAACAGAGATTTTACCTTCTTTGAATATATCACTTTTGAGCAATTCCTGATGCTTTGAAGTTTGAAAGAATTCAGGGATATGTTCAAATTGCTCATAGCTAATATCATGTTTTTTCAAATAATTTTTGAATTTAGCAGGAGTGTATTCAATTCGATTCACTCTGAACCAAAGATTTGGATATTCATTATTCCATTCTGCAAGGGCTTTAGCTTGATCAAAGCTTTTATCTTTAATCCATTTGCTAATTAACCATTCAGGATGGCTTAAATAGTTTGCTACATTAGCAATAGGAGTATTTTCATCTGGAATGCTTCTATCTTCTAAACTAGCAAGTGTTCTAAGAATGGCATTTGTTAGGCCTCCCAAATTTGGATGTATTTTTTTTGCCAGTTGGACAGTAGTAGTTACCGCTGCATAATCTGGCACACTATCCATATAAAACAATTGAAAAACGCCAAGTCTGAGTAATATGCGTAATCCTTCTTTTAAATCTTCATAATCGCCAACAAATACTTGTCTAAGTTCCCAATCCAACCTTCCCGTAAGCCTTACAGTACCCTGAACCAGCATGGTAATAAAACGTCGGTCCTGATCGCTGATATTATCGCCTTCTCTACGATATATTTCTGCAGTTACATCTGATAAACGACGATCTCTAAATGCCGCCTTTTTCATTATTTCCCATGCAATTCTTCGTGTTCTTATTTCTTTTTTAATCAAAACACCCTCCTGTAATTCTTGGAAATCCTAAGATAAATTGATCTACTGGAAGCATTTTTTTACCTTCAATTTGAATGTTGGTAATTTGAATTGGCTCTGTAGCTGTCCCTATTTTAAATATGGAATCAGCATATTCAATTTGCCCGGGAATTAACGATGCACTGCTTGTGTTTCGTAAGACCTTAGAACCAAACAATTTAACTCTTTTATCATTATAAAAGGTAAAAGCTCCAGGTTTTGGTGAAAAAGCTCTAATCTGGTTATGTATAGAATCCGCTGTTTTAAGCCAATTTATCTTGCAGTCCTCAACGCCTATCTTTGGAGCATATGTTGCTTTTTCGGAATCTTGTTTAAGTGGTTTGATATTATTTTCGGCAAGTGCAGTTAAGGTCTTCATAATGAGTTCAGCTCCAATTAGTGATAATTTTGAAAGGACTTCACCCGTTGTGATTGTATTATCAATTTGCATGGAATGTTGAAAAAGTAAATCACCTGTATCCACTTTCTTCTGGATCAGGAATGTACTGAGCCCAATTTCAGCATCACCATTTAATATTGCATGATTTACTGGAGCTGCTCCTCTATATTTTGGGAGTAAAGATGCATGGAGATTTACAGCACCTTTGTTAGGTATATTTAGAATTGATTCTGGTAATATTTTATAAGCCACGACAACATAAATATCTGGATTAATTTGTTTTAATGTAGAATGTAATTGATTGCTTCTTGTGCTTTCCGGTTCATAGATAGGCAGGCCATACTTCTCTGAACATTTTTTTATTGCTGATGACTTTACCTTTAATCCACGTCCTGACTTTCTATCTGGACTTGTTACTACTCCCAATATTTCATGATCTGAATCATGAAGGGCATTAAGAGTAGGAACTGCAAATTCAGGTGTACCAAAAAACACCAATTTCATATTGCTATTAACTATTTAATTTATAAAATAATTCCAGTAGATGGACTGCCATTTTTTGAAATTTCTAAAAGACGCTTTTTTATTAGTATCTTTTTAGCTGGCGACAGATAATCTACGAAGAATTTGCCATTTAAGTGATCTAATTCATGTTGAATTACACGGGAAAGTAATCCGGTAAATGATTCTTCATAAAAATTTTGTTCTAAATCCTGAAATTTTATTATAATAGTTTCAGGACGTTCAATTTCCGCACGGATATCAGGCACACTTAAACATCCTTCCTCCATAATGGAAGATCCATTCGATCCAATAATTTCAGTATTGATTAAAATATATGGTTTACAATCTTCTTCACCTTCCAAATTGGAGGTATCTAAAACTACTAGATTCAAACTATATCCTATTTGATTTGCAGCTAATCCTATCCCACTTCCTTCATGCATGGTATTAAACATTTGTTCTACTAAATAGGGTAGATTTGTAAAATCGCTTACATCCTCAACTTTTTTACGGAGAATAGGATCACCATATTTTAAGATCTGGAGTGTCGGTTTAGCTGTTAGCGTCTGGGGCTTCATCGTTATTATTGTTTGCTGGCCCAGCAATATATGAACGGGCAATATTTAATTTAATACCAGAGCCTACATCAATTGAAATCTTGTTTTCATTTTTTCCCTGAAAGCTGACAATCTTTCCATATATTCCTCCACGAGTTAAAATTTTATCACCTTTTTTCAGCTTAGAAAGTGAATCTGCATGCTGCTTTCGCTGCTTTGATTGTGGCCTTAGTATAAGTAGATAAAAGATTAATCCAATTAATATAATTGGTAAAAATGCTGCTATACCGCTTCCGGTTTGTCCATTAGTTTGAGCGAAAAGTAATTCCAATTTATGTTCCTGATTTTATTTTGATAATTAACTATACTATTTCTTGGCATGATATTACTATTACCAATGTGTATAATTTAATAAATTTATTAGATAGAATATCATAAATGATAGAAATTTTATACCTGTGCAAATTGGAAATTTAAAGATATTAAACCCCTTATTTCTTGCGCCTATGGCAGGGATAACCGATCATCCCTTTCGTATACTCTGCCGGGAAATGGGTGCTGGTGTTGTATTTACTGAATTTGTGAGTGCAAATGGAATAATTCGTGAAAATATGAAAACATTGGAATTAATGAAATTCACCGATAATGAACGCCCTATTGGAATTCAATTATTTGGAGAAACTCCGGAAATTGTGGGGAATTCAGCTAAAATGGTATACGATATGTTGAAGCCAGACATAATTGATATTAATTATGGATGTCCCGTTCCAAAGGTTACCAAGAAAGGAGCTGGCTCTGCAGCCTTAAAGGATCTCTGTCTCATGGATGACATTACTCAAGCTGTTGTAGAGGCAGTACCAGAAATACCCGTAACAGTTAAAATGAGGGCTGGATGGGATCAAGACAATCTGGTTTCTACCGAAGCAGGGGTACGCATGGAGAAGATTGGCGTAGGGGCAATTACTCTCCATCCCCGTACTACCAAACAACAATTCAGCGGCATGTCTAATTGGAGCCTCATTAAGGAATTGAAAGAGGCGGTAAATATTCCGGTAATTGGAAATGGTGATGTGAATTCATTGGAGGATTATAATAAATTGCTAAATGAAACAGGCTGTGATGGAGTTATGATTGGCAGGGCCGCCCTAGGAAAGCCGTGGATATTCAATTCTCTGAAAACGAATACTTCTGCAGATGCAGTTATAAATCCTGACTTATCTCAAATAATTAACATTGCCCAGAGACATTTTTTAATGTTAACTGAATATTATAATAATTCCCTAAGTGTCAATTTATCGAAAAAGCATTTTAATTATTATTTCAAAGGATTTAATGGAGCTTCAAATTGGAGAAAGCAATTTATGAACATAAAAAATACAGATGAAATATTTTCTCTCTTGAATCAGATGACAAAAGAACTAATTAATTAGAATTAAAAATTGCATATTGATTCTTCCCAGATTCTTTTGCAGAGTACATAGCTTTATCGGCATTGTTTATTAACGTTTCGATACTATCTCCATCTTGAGGATAAATACTAATACCAATACTTGTTTTTGGGGAAACCATTTTATCTTTAATTGCTATAGCACTTTTATTTGAATCAAGAATCCTTTCAGCCAACTTCACTGCATCTTTAATATTACTAATTCTAGGCATTAGAATTGTAAATTCATCACCCCCTCTTCTTGATACGGTATCAGATTTTCGAGCGCAATTTATGAATCTTTTTGAAATTGTTTTCAGCATTACATCTCCTGCATCATGCCCTAATGTGTCATTTAATTCTTTAAATTCATCTAAGTCTATAAAAATTATTGCCATACCCTCTTGTGACCTTTTCGCCTGATTTAAAGCAATTTCTGACCTATCTAAAAATAATGTACGATTTGGAATTTCCGTTAATGAATCAAAATATGCCTGATGTTTTAAATTTTCCTCATTTTGCTTTAACTCAGTAATATCGCGAATTACTACTGTATAAATAAAATTATTATTTAATAATTTACTTGAGATATTTATCTCAATTGGAAAAGCAGAGTTATCTTTATGGATGCCTTTAAATTCTGCTGGAGATAATGAATTATTAGATTGTATATATAGGGAAAAAGATTCTTGATCGGCACTGTGGATTAAGGCAGAGAAATTTGTGTTGATTAATTCAATTGATGTATAGCCAAATATGTTTAATGCTTCTTCGTTTATAAACTCTATATTATTTTTAGAATCAAGGGTGATAATCCCAATTCCGGCAAAAGTAAATATATCTTTAAAATATGCATTTACTGTATCAGAATCTCTATTTTTATCAAGATTTTCTATATTATTCATTAATCATTTCTTCTTCTTTTTTTAAGTGTTCGTAAAGTTATATAAATTAATGTGTTCCCCAAAAATATCCCTTTCCATGCATTTGAAATAATTGGAGTGATGTTTAAATTATAATTTCTAAAAGCTAATAATAGAGTGAAAATGACAAAAACACCATAAATTCCGGAATATTCTCCTTCTAATACCTTTCTAAAAGAAAATATTGATTTGGTTGGAGTATAAGACGTAATATTGGGAATAAAAGCAGGGGTTTTAGATGACCAATTTTCGTATTCACTTCCAAACTTGGAAATCAAAAATGTTTCTTCGGCGTACATAATACGTTCATAATAAATCCAGAAAGATAATATAAAAATAATGATGCTATAAATATTCCCAGTAAATATGAAGGGGCCTAAAAAAATTAAAAAATTACCTAAGTACAGAGGATGTCGAACTATTGAATAAATTCCAGTTTGATTCAATGAAGTAGCCTTCTGCTGTTTTGTATTTCTTCCAGAAGTTCCCGTAGGCACAAATGCAACTGTAATAATACGAATGCACTCTCCTAGCAATGAAGTACTCAATCCTACATAAAATAGTAAATTAAATGATATCCCCACCGGAGTAAATAAAGAATAAAATAATAATGGTAGAATTATTAGCGGTAAGTAGCTGCGGTGTTTAAATAACCAATTTCCAGAAATTGCAAATTCATTTTTCAGAGACATCATTCAACTCCAAAATATTTTTATTAGGCGCCAACATACCACCTGAAATAATTATTTTAAGACCTTCTTCAATTGACATATTAGTTTCATGAGCGTCTTTTTGGGGTACATATAACATATATCCAGAAGTAGGGTTGGGGGTTGTGGGAACAAAAATATGATAATAGGCATCCCCTTTCTCATTTGTCGATTCACCTGTCACCATTGTTAATGTCCAAATACCTTTTCTTGGGTATTCAATAAATACTACTTTTTTAAATGCTTGCCTATCAGGGCCAGATAAGCTGGTAGTTATTTGTTTTATAGTACGATATACTGAGTTAACTATTGGAATTCTAGAGAGCATATTTTCAAGCCATGCATACAACCTCTTCCCCAATACGTTTGATACCAATATACCTATCAAATAAATAAATAATAAGGTTAGAATAAAGCCGGCTATTTGCGGCACATAAAGCGGCACTTTATCAGCGAAAATAAATTCGACAATAGATGCGCCTGGTCTGGAAAAGAAATGAAATAATTTTACGACAATCCAATAAGTCGCAGTCAAAGGAAGTATTGATATCAATCCAGTTAAAATATAATATTTAGTACTTTTTCTAGCCATTGTTAATTATACTTATTATTGATTTTAAGTATTCCTTTCAAATCGTTGATCTAATTCATTGATAGACAAGTTAATAATTATTGGCCTCCCATGAGGACAATAATAAGGGTGATCTGTAGAAAATAGGCGATCAACAAGGTGTATTCTCTCTTCTGGATTTAGCTGGTCTCCTGCTTTTACAGCCGATTTGCATGCATAGATAGCAGCAATTTGATCAATAAATGAAGGGTCTATCTTCTTAACAGATATGTATTGATCAATAATTTCTCTGATAATTTGGCTCTCATTACCCCAGTTAATATCAGGAGGAATTTCATCAATGATGATTGTATTTTCACCAAATTCTCGAAAACGGAAACCAATTTTATTTAGATAATGAGTAATTTCTAAAAGGCTTTCATATTCCTCAGGTTGTAGTTTTAATGATTGAGGAAAAAGTACAGTTTGGGATGGAAAACCCTGCCCTTCTATAGCTTTTTTGGCCTCTTCAAATAATACTCTCTCATGAGCAACATGCTGATCAATTATGACAATACCACTTTTTATTTCAGTTATAAGATATTTTTTATGAATTTGCCAAATATGATTTGACACAGGTTGCAATTCTTCATTGGGCATTTTAATATCATCTAACGTTGACTCCATACGGAGATGGGCGCGTTGAATTTGGGGATCACTTTTGTCAATGAGACCATTAAATTCGGAATCAATACGCTTATGAGGAGCCTGCTCAAATTGAGCAATTGAACCAGAGGGTGCTTTTTCTAAATGTAATGGTTCGGTTTCTTTAGAAGAATGAGCTGGGAAATGTTGATAAGAATTATAATCGGGTATTACTTTAAGTATATCTTGTAGAACACTTGTGATCGAGGTTTTAATTACATGATATATTTGCCATTCATTTATAAAACGTACCTCAAGTTTTGCAGGATGAACATTCACATCGAAAAGTTCCGGTGGCATCTCTAAAAATAATACAAAAAACGGAAATTCTCCACGCTGAATAAGTGATTGATAGGCAGAATATATTGATGAATTTAAAAGACGATTTTTTATAAATCTACCATTTAAAAATATATATTGTTCTCCTTGCCTTTTCTTTATAAGAGATAAATTCCCTGTAAATCCTTTTACTGTATAAGGATCTTTTGTTAATTCCACGGGGAGAATTCCATTTTTGAAATTGGAACCATAAATTGCATTTATTCTTTCAGATAATTCCTGTACTGGAACATCATATACAATTTTGTCATTTGACATCATTTTAAATGCGACTTCAGGTCTAGAAAGCATAAAACGACGCATCATCGAATTAATAACAGCCTGTTCTGTTGCAGGTTTTTTTAAAAATTTTCTTCTAGCTGGAGTATTATAGAATAAGTTTTGAACTTTACAAGTTGTGCCAATTAATGCTGCAGAGGGTTTAAAAGATTTCTCTTCACTTCCATGAATTCGAATTTCATTTCCCTTAGAATCGATTTCTGCCGATATTGCTGTAAACATTGAAACAGATGCTATACTTGGCAGAGCTTCACCGCGAAATCCAAGCGTTGAGATTGAATTTAAATCTTCTAATTCATGTATTTTACTGGTTGCATGTCTTGTAAATGCCAGCTTTAAATCTTCCTTGCTCATACCGCATCCATTATCAGAAACTTGAATGAGATCATGGCCGCCATTTATAATATGAACATCAATATTGCTTGCTCCTGAATCAAGGGAATTTTCAATTAGTTCTTTTAAAACCGATGCAGGTCTATCAATAACTTCGCCTGCTGCAATTTGATCGACTAGAGAAGATTCTAAATGGTGAATTTTATTCATCAGTTAATTTATGTCCAACTGTTTTACGGATTTCAATTAATAAGTCGCTTACTTCTTTTAAAACGATTTCTGTATCTTTCTCAATCTTTTCACAAAAAAGTTTATCATTAATATCTTTAAGGTTTATGCGCACATTTAGAGCTGCGCCTCTTGCCCCTGCGTTAGCCATTTCTCCACTCACTCCAGCATCTGAAATTGAATTAGGATTTCCATATTTAGCAGCTTCTAATGACAAATCCATGATTTTACGACAATACTGCAATGTTTTAAACGGAACTTTTGTTGCTTCCTTCATGGTACGATCTATGGCAGAGTTTCTATCTTTTATCTGTTGTTCAGATTTATTTGGCAATTTAAATGCTTCCATAACCATTTTAAATGATTCAGTATCTGCATCTACTAATTGAATTAATTCATCTTTTAATTTTTGACTATCGTCAGCAAGTTTACTCATTTGTTTAAACAGTGGTTCCCATTTCTTTTTACCAAATGTTAGATTCGCAACCATTGCCGATAATGATGCACCCAGCGCACCTGCCAATGCTGAAACACTACCGCCTCCGGGAGCAGGGCTGTCTGAAGATAATTCATCAGAAAAATTACATAGGGTCATTGTAGCTAATTCTTCAGATTGTTTTCCAATTCTGTATTCAATTATTTTTTCATTGGGATCAAATGGTGCTAAATCGTCTAGTCCCATTGATTTAATTGCAATATGAATTATATCTTTTATTGGAATCCCTGTTGAGCGCTTCTGTTTTGTGAGGTAATATTTCCCGGAAGTGATCATAGATTCAAGTGGAATTAATCCCACAAGTTCACTTCCTGATACTCGTACTCCCCTCTTTCTTGCCTGCTTTCGCGTTTCTTCAAAGGCAATATGTGGAGGAGTTTCATTAAAATTTGTAAGATTCATGGACACCTGCGCCAATCCATATTCATCAATATACCACCCTACAGCTTTACATGATTTCAAAATACCAGGGGATTTTATGGGAATACCATTTTTATCACGAACAAATTTACCATACTCATCACGTTTATTTCGCCCCTGTTCACGAATATCAAGGGAAATATCAGTAGCAATCTTTTTATCCTTTGTATTAAGGTTTATATTATAAGCGATAAGAAAATTTCGAGCACCAATTGCAGTAACTCCAGCTGATACATGAGGCTTTCCGGGGCCATAATCAGGTTTCCATTCGGGTAATTGTAACTTTTCTGTCATTTCCTCAAATTCTCCACTGCGAATACTTGCCAAATTTATGCGATCATTATTTGCAGCTGAACATTCATATAGGAAAACAGGAATCTTAAGTTGTTCTCCTACTCGTTTTGCCAGCTGTTTCGAATATTTCACACAATCATCCATTGTGGTTCCAGAAATGGGTACAAAAGGACATACATCAGTTGCGCCCATACGAGCATGAGCTCCGCTATGTTTCTGCATATCAATAAGTTCGGATCCCCTTTTTATACCAAGAAATGCTGACTCAATTACTGATTCAGGGTCTCCCACTATAGTAACTACGGTTCGATTAGTATCTGCACCGGGATCAACATCTAAAAGTGTGATGCCGGAAACTGATTCCATAGTATCAGTGATTTCTTTTATTAAATCAAGATCTCGTCCTTCACTAAAATTAGGTACACATTCAATAATTTTCATTACAACCTTTAATAATTAGATAAATTATACATTAAAAATATGAGCATGATTAATAATAGTATATTCCTAGAGAGTTTAACTAAACTGCTATTTTTGCGCCAACATTGATGTCGTAAAAATTTAATTTTCAATTGCCTTAAAAAGTTATGCCTGTAAATAGATACATGAATGTTTTAACAAATGGCATCATAATAAACCCTAAAATTGAAAAAGGCGTTACCATACCGATTAGGATCAGACCCATTAAAATCTTTGGTCCATAGAATTGAAGCTTCCAAGCCAATTCAGGATTATTTTTGGAAATCATATTGCCAAATATTTGGGAACCGTCTAAAGGCGCAACAGGAATCAAATTGAATATTGCCAAAGATATATTTATAAATACAAAGAAATAGAGGATTTGAATAAATATTTCACTTTGCATGATGCCAGTCATATTAACAAATCTCATTATCAATCCTCCAATAAATGCTAATATTAAATTAGATGCTGGGCCAGCAAATGCCACTTTCATCATATCTTCTCGAGGGTTGGAAAAGTTTACAGGATTCACAGGAACCGGCTTTGCCCAGCCAAATCCTACAAATAATATCATCAAAGAGCCAATGGGATCTAAATGCGCTATGGGATTCAGGGTTAAACGTCCATTTTGGGCAGCGGTATGATCGCCTAAATGATATGCCATATATCCATGGGAGAATTCATGAAAACAAAGTGAAAATATCAAAATAGGAAGTAATATTATTAATACTTCCATTGGTAAACGTAAAAGCATTTAGCTCCTTGGATGAAATTCTTTATGAATTTCTTTTAAATAAATTTTATCAATATTCGTATAGATCTGGGTGGTTGTTATATCCGAATGTCCAAGCATTTCCTGAACGGATCGTAAATCAGCACCCCCTTCTAATAAATGAGTAGCAAAACTATGTCGCAACACATGTGGGCTGACTTTTTTTGTAATCCCGGCTCTAAGAGTATTTTCATGAAGAATATTCCAAATTGACATTCGGGTCAGCTTTCCTCCCCTATGGTTTAGAAATAATATTCCCTGACTTTTGCCTTTTCTAGAATTAGAAGGTCTTAATTCTTTAAGGTAAAGTGTTAGAAAAGACAATGCTATTTTGCCAATGGGAACTATTCTTTCCTTTCTACCTTTGCCAAAAACGCGAATCAACCCGTCATCCATCATGAGGTTCTTCAGCTTTAAATCAACCAATTCAGTGACTCTTATACCGGAAGCATAAAGCAGGCTAAGTATGGCTTGGTCTCTGAGGGCATATTTTTTAGTTAAATCAACTGCCTGAATAATCTTGTCAACTTCCTCAACTAATAATGTCGTTGGAATCTTTCGAGTTAACCGTGGCGGCATCAATAATTCCGATGGGTCATTTTTAGTGATTTTTAATTGGCACAGATATTGGTGAAATCCACGAATAGTTGAAAAAAGTCTATGAATAGTTGATGATTTTTTAAAATCACTCTTTGTATCCATTGTCCCTGCATTATTTAAATCTTTTACAAAATTTTCAATATGAGATGCTTTAATTGAATTAATTGAAGTGAGATGCAATTCAGAGAACAAAAAATGGGTATATTTTTTCAAATCAAGATTATATGCATAGAGGGTATTATTCGATAATCTCCGTTCAAATTGCAAGTGCGATAAATATTCAGTAGCCAATTCCCATAATGGATTATTCCTTTCAATTGCAGGTTCATTAATCATAATTGATGGACTGCATTTGTAAATTTAAGCAATTCTTTAATTGAGGGGTTTTGTTCTATTTTAGTTCCGGTTACTATATAGTCTGCCCCAGAGTTGACTAAAGATTGTGCTGACGCAGATGTATTAATGCCCCCGCCAACGATAATTGGTATTTTCAGTTGTTTTGAGATAATTGAAACTACTTCTGCTGCTGCATGATTTTCAGCCCCACTTCCTGACTCTAAAAATACAAAACTATTGCCAAGGTATTCACCAGCTAAAGCATGAGCCAGTATAATGTCATGTTTATTCATTGGAATTGGTGATGTATTACTCATTACTTCTACAGATGAACGTATACCACCATCTAAAAGAATGTAAGCAGTTGGAATTGCCTCTAAATTCATATTGTGTATAATTGGCGCAGATTTAACATGTTCACCAATTAAGTATTGAGGATTTCGTCCACTAATTAAAGATAAAAATAATACTGCATCTGCATGTTGAGAAAGTTGATTGGATGATCCAGGAAAAATAATTACAGGAAGCTCTGTATTTTTAGTAACCTCTTCAAGCCTCGATTCAAACTCATTGTCGGATATCAAACTACCTCCAATAAATATAGCATCAAAGTCACTTTCATTTACAAGTTGAAGCATGCCTAGTAAGGCATTGTCATTCTTGATATCTGGATCAAGAAGTGCAATTGCAACTGCACCACGCTCAGCCCTGATTTTTTCTAATTTTAAGAATGTGTTCAACTAAACTCCCTCAAGCATTTAATTAAATAATTAATTTCATCAAAAGTTCGTTTTTCTGTGACAGCAATTAGAAGTAAAGAATTGCTTCTATCAGATTGCACAGTCATAATTGTAATACCTTTTGCTGCACAATAATGAACTACATCATTAGCAGAATGAGTGGTTTTTACAACAAATTCCATTAAAAACTCATTAGAATAGGGTAAAGTGTAATTTTCCAATTCCGATACACCTTTTGCAGCAAATCGCGCTTTTTGATAGCATATCTTGGCAAAATAAGGCATTCCTTGTGCTCCCATAAGTGAAAGGTATATTGTAGCCCTCAAGGCAAGCAAGCCTTGGTTTGTGCAAATATTTGAAGTTGCCTTTTCTCGCCTTATGTGCTGTTCTCTGGTTTGTAGAGTGAGTACGAATCCATCTCTATTATTTTTATCAATTGTTTTTCCAATAATTCTGCCAGGAATTCTACGTTTATATTTATCTTTCACCGCCATTAATCCAAGTAATGGCCCACCATAATTCATTTGATTTCCTATTGTCTGACCTTCACCAACGTATATATCTGCTCCACATTCTCCGGGAGATTTAAGAACAGATAATGCAAATGGATCTGAAACGGCAATCAGCAGAGCATTAGGGTCTAGCATCTTCTTTTTGCTTTCCATCCAATTTTCAATTAAACCATTCCTATTAGGTGATTGAATAATTAAGGCGGCAATATTATCGGTATAAGAGTTTAGGCAATTTAGATCGGTCATGCCATCAATTTCTGGAATTTCAACTAATTTCATATCTTGACCAGTTAGATATGATCTTACAACATGAATATAATTAGGATGTAATGATCCGGAATATAAAATAATATTACTACGGGATACTGAATGAGCCAAGAGGCATGCCTCGGCAACTGCTGAAGCACCATCATAGAGAGATGCATTTGCTATATCCATTCCCGATAGTTCGCAGATCATAGTTTGAAATTCGTATAAATATTGCAATGTTCCCTGACTGACTTCCGCCTGATAAGGAGTGTAAGCAGTATAAAACTCAGATCGCCCACTAATAAAATCTACCACTTTGGGAATATAATGATCATATATCCCGCCTCCAGCAAAACAATAATTTCCCGGTTCATTGGAAATGCTTAATTCCTGTAATTCTTTTTCTATTTCCATTTCAGAAAGAGGATCGCCAAGTCCTAAATCATAATCCAATCTAAGTTTTTTAGGAATCGTTTCTATCAGATCAGAGAAAGCCGCTACTCCAGCTCCTTTAAGTAACTGAATTTCTTCTTCTGGAGTTGTGGGAATAAAATGCATTATTGAATTAGTGATTTATATTGATCTGGAGTAAGGTAATTATCATCATTATTAGTGAAATTATTTAGTTTTATTATCCACCCACTATCATAGGGATCCGTATTTAAACTATCTGGATTATCCTCAAGATTTATGTTAACTTCCAAAATCTCTCCATTCATTGGAGAATAAATATCTGCAACGGTCTTAACTGCTTCAATAGTTCCTATGGAGTCTTCTGCTTGAACAGAATCTCCAATCTCTGGTAATTCGATAAAAATAATATCGCCTAATTCACCCTGAGCATAATCAGTGATACCTACAGTAGCAATACCATTTTCTATCTTTATCCATTCATGGTCTTTGGTGTAAAGTAAATCTGATGGTATATTCATTTAATACTATTCTCCTGGTTTAAATTGAAAATTTTCTAAAAATCCTGTATCTATAAGACCTTTTTGAAAGTCAGTGTTTTCAAGAATCTGCCGTTGAAAGGGTATGATTGTCTTAATTCCTTCAAATACACATTCATCTAAAGCTCCAATCATGCGATTAATAGCTTCAATCCTAGATGGAGCATGAACAATAAGCTTTGCAACCATTGAATCGTAATTTGGTGGAACTGTATATCCTGCATAAACATGAGTATCCACTCTAATCCCCATGCCGCCAGGCATATGAAAACTACTAATTGTTCCTGGGCAGGGTCGAAATTTATGAGAAGGATCTTCTGCATTAATTCTACATTCAATTGCGTGACCGCGAATTTTCATTGTTTTCATCCAATCTGGAATAGGATATCCGGCATGGCAGAGAATTTGGTATTTTATCAAGTCTGCCCCAATTACCATTTCAGTTACAGGGTGTTCAACTTGGATTCGAGTATTCATTTCCATGAAGAAAAAATCATTATTAGCATCCATTAAAAACTCGATAGTACCTGCGCCTACATAATTTGAAGCTTTAGCGCCAGCTATGGCCGCATCGTACATTTTATTGCGAGTTATTTCGTCAACCCCAGGAGAAGGAGATTCTTCAATGAGTTTTTGGTGACGGCGTTGAATAGAACACTCTCTTTCTCCCAAGGCAACAACATTTCCATGTTTGTCCGCTAATATTTGCACCTCAATATGTCGTGGTTTTTGAATAAATTTTTCTAAATATAGATCCCCATTGTTAAATGACATTTCTGCTTCAGATTGAGCTGTATTAAATGCGCTCTCAAGATGTTCTTCGCTTTCAACTAGACGCATACCTTTTCCACCACCCCCTGCAGTGGCTTTTAGCATAACTGGATATCCGGCTTTTTCCGCTTCTATCTTGGCATCTTCTATAGACTCTACTATTCCGTCCGACCCATAAATTACTGGTACACCTATTTTTCTCATAGAATCTTTGGCGTTTGCCTTGTCACCCATAGCATCTATAGTCTCAGGCGGAGGTCCTATAAACTCAATTCCATTTTCATCACAAATCTTTGAAAACTGTGAGCTTTCGGCAAGAAATCCATATCCAGGGTGGATTGCATCCGCATTTGTTAGTTCAGCAGCTGCAATTAAAGCAGGAATATTAAGATAGCTCTTTGAACTTTCAGCAGGTCCCACGCAAATGGCTTCATCCGCAAACTTTGTATGCAGGGATAATTCATCTGCTTTTGAATAAACAGCAACGGTACCTATGTTAAGTTCACGGCATGCACGAATAATTCGGAGAGCTATTTCTCCCCTATTGGCAACTAATATTTTATTATACATAAATTATTCAGGAGAAATAACTATGAGATCTTGATCATACTCTACAGGAGTGCCATCTTTTATGAGGATATTTACTACTTTTCCTGATATTTCAGATTCTATTTCGTTAAATATTTTCATAGCCTCTATTATACAAATAACTTGACCAGTTTTAATTATATCTCCTTCTGAAATAAATGGAGGAGTATCTGGTTTGGAAGATTGATAATATGTCCCTACTAAGGGTGCTTTGATTATAACTGTATTTTCTTCAGTTGAAGCAGAGATATTTACCTCTTCAGTATTAACAGCTATTTTTTCAACTTCTATTGCAGTTGGAATCTCAGAATTAGTATCGGGAGCATTTATTATTGGTGGAGATGAATCAGGATGAGTGGGTTCAATATTATTTTCGGATGATTGAACTGATTTTTTTCTAATTTTTATTTTCTGCTTACCCCAAAAAGTTGATATTTCAAGTTCATCTACTTTGGAATCTTCTAAAATCTTAATAAGATTTTTTATATTATTTTCTAACATAAGGGTATTAATTCTTTACTCGCTCAATATAGCGTTTATCTTTCGTATCTACGCGAATAACATCTCCGACTTGAATAAATAATGGCACTTGAATTGTTAAATCCGTCTCTAATGTTGCCGGTTTGGAACCACCTTGGGCTGTATTCCCCCTTTCTCCAGGATCGGTAGCTTTGATGGTCATATTCATATGTTGTGGAATTCTCACCTCAATGGGCTCATCTCCGTTAAAAGCAATAGTTGTAACTGTATTTTCTAAAAGGAAATCAAGCACATCTTCTACTTGGGATTCACTCAAACTTACCTGCTCAAATGTTTCTTCATCCATAAAAATATAATTAGAATTCTCAGAGTAAAGATAGTTGTAATTTCTAGCCTCAACTCTTACAGTTTCAATCTTTTCCCCGGCTCTAAAAGTTTCTTCTACTACCTGTCCTGTACGGATATTCTTTAATTTTGATCTTACAAAAGCACTGCCTTTGCCTGGTTTGACATGAAGAAATTCTACAATCTTCCATAAGTTATTTTTATGATTTATAATTAAACCATTTTTAAAATCTGAAGTATTTGCCATCGTTTATGTCGTATTCCTTAATTTAATTTATACCCTTAAAATTACATATCAATTGTACATTATTCACATATATTTGAGATGATAGATTCTGAATTTCTTATAGAACGTTTTGCACTTTTTTTACCCATGGTAATTATGTATGCAGAACTACACTTTCGTTTTAAATGGAGTAATAGTCGCTATTTTCAAAAGGAACCTGAAATATTAGCCGACCTTCCCATTAGAATTGAACCCGGGAATGATATTCCAATATTATTAATAATAAAGGATGCACACATATTTCCAATCATCTTTAAAAAGGCTGAAATAAAAATTATTAAAAATAATAAGATAATTCAATCCAAAATATTTTCATATAATGCTGATATTGATTTGAATTGGTGGGATGATACAATCACAATAGATGCAACAGGAATTTCGGGAGACGTGGAAATTAATGTTAAATTTTTCTATAAAATCAATGGTAAAAGCAGAAATTGCACTATTCATAATTACCCTCTGTGTACTCATAATAACCTGACAACCTATGTTTCTGAATTTCCATATCCAAATGATGGGAATGCATTATATGGGGATTTGCACTACCATACAAACTTAACTGAAGATAAGGTTGAGTTTGGAGCCCCACTAAAAGCCACTCTTACTGCAGCAGAAGCCTTAGGATTGGACTTTTATTGCAATACTGACCATTCCTATGATTTGGATGATGTTCCTGGTTCATGGACAGAAACTGACCCAAATCTAGAAAAATGGAATAAATCAAGATCGGAAATAAATAAAATCAACAATGATAATCCTGGAAAATCATTTATCATCCCATCAGAAGAATTAAGTTTACATAATCAAGATGGAAGGAATGTGCATGCACTAATACTAAATAATTCACATTTTTTACCTGGACAAGGAGATGGTGCTGAAGAAGCATTTAATTTTTATGCTCACTATAATACCAAAACTGTACATGCTAGTTTGGATGAAAATTCGCTCTGTATTGCTGCGCATCCGTTTTCCCCTGTTCCCCTTGTACAATGGTTTTTTGTAAAAAGAGGCAAGTGGCTATTAAAAGATATTTTAGAAAATAATCTCGCTGGACTTCAAATAGTAAATGGAGATCTAGGCAGAGGATATCAACATGGAATTAAAATCTGGATTAGATTGTTATTAGATGGATATCATAAGTTTATTTATGCTGGAAATGATGCTCATGGGAATTTCAATATGTATCGTCAAATTAAAACACCTATGTTGTCTTTATATGAAAAGAAAGAGCAACTATTTGGAGAATTCAGAACTGGAGTATTTACAAAAAATAGAAACATAAATTCTGTGATTTCTTCTATGAAAAATGGAAATTGCTTTGTGACAAACGGACCATTTATAAATTTAACTTTTGAAAATAATGGATCAATACATGGAATGGGGAGTGTTATTTCATCAAATTTGGGGAGCTTTAAGATATCAATTATTTCTACTTCTGAATTTGGAAAAATTAAAGATATTACTTTAATAAAAGGTATCATTAAAGAACAAAAAGAGAATGATTTCTTTACAATTCTTAATTACGGGGATTATGAATTAGAAAAATATATTGAAATTAATATTGAAAGTGAATGTTATTTCCGCTGCATAGTAGAACTTGAATCAATAAGCAGTAAAAAGATTTTTGCACTTACGAATCCAATATGGCTAAAACCTAAATTGAATTAGTATATTTTTATTATCAATTTTTGTTTATGATTCAGTCCTGACCCTATTAAAGGAAGTTATTAATTTAATATAACCCTCCTTGTCAGCATTAAACTGATCAATAGGCGGAATATAATTTGCATATTTTGCTTTATCTGCCATTTGACTCACTTTGTTCCATGAATTTACCAACTCTGATTCTATGCCAATGAAGGCAAAATGTTCTGCTAATTCCCGTGATGTCATTTCTGTCGCTTTTATATAGAATATTTCATTAAAAAATAATCGACATATTTCACTTAATTTTAAATAGTAATTTTCTGCGGTCTCAGAATTTATTTTTGACGGAAGTGGCAAGTCTTCGATTTTTTTAATTGATTCATTTAGAGCCGATATTTTGAAAGAACCTTTTAAATCATTTAAATCATTCAAATTTGTTTTTGAATTCCAGAGATACCCTCCAGCTACCAAACCTGCAATAATTAATACTATTAACAATCCAAGTTTTAAAGTCGAATTTAATTTTAATTCTTTCATCGGTTTGATTGAACGTATCTCATTTGATGAAGTTGAAATATTTGATAAAATATTTACACTAATTTTACTTGTTTGAATTCTAATTACATCATTATTATTATTTTTTATATCAACGGAAATAGATGGAATAATAATTAACCCAACTTTCCAAAATTGCAGAAAATAACTGATAGAAGATGGGGTTAGAACTTTATCTACCACAGTAAACTCTTCTTTACTTCCCTCTATTTCATTAAAAACGGGTATCTCAGTTGATTGTAAATTCTCCACACTAACTTGTAATTCAATCAGTGAGCCGACAAAAGCGGTGTCGGGTATTATTTCAACTTTTAAATCAACAGAATATAATCCGCTCAAAAGTAAACAGATTAATAATAATTTTCGCATTAATATCGGTGTATTCTAGAATTAAAAAACTGCTCCAAAGGTTTTAAATATCCATCAGATGTATCTATAGATATGAAATCTATTTTATTATTTTTACAAAACTTTTTTATGATATCATTTTTGTTTCGAATATTATTTGGGGAAATGTTTTGCAATGACTTATCATTTGTATCAATCCATATTGATGATTGAGTTTCAACATCATGTAATTTTACCAATCCTAACTTAGGAATGGTAATTTCGGCTTTATCTAATATTTGAATATTAATTAAATCATGTTTTTTATTAATTAATTTCATAGACTGTTGATAGGAATCATCCCAAAAGTCTGATAATAAAAAAATAATGCTCTTTCGTTTTATAACTTTCTGGATATGTTCCAATGCAACGGAAATATCTGTTTTTCTATCTTTTGCTTTATGATAAATCATTTCTCTAATCACCCGCAAAACATGGCTTTTACCTTTGTTGGGGGGGATAAATTCTTCTATTCGATCAGAAAAAAGTAATAAACCCACTTTATCATTATTTTTGATGGCACTAAAACTTAAAATTGAAGCCAGTTCAATCATAATATCACTTTTTAGTGACTCGCCAGTACCAAAGAATCCTGAAGCTGAAACATCTATAATAAGCATTACTGTCAGTTCACGCTCTTCATCATATTTTTTAATAAAAGGTTTACCAGTTCTGGCAGTTACATTCCAATCAATAGCCCGAATATCATCACCAGACGTGTATTCCCTCACTTCAGCAAATTCCATTCCCATTCCCTTAAAAGCTGAATGGTATTCACCGCCGAAAAGGTTATTTACGATATGTCTGGTTTTTATTTCAATTAATCGAACTTTTTTTAGTATTTCGGAAGGGATCATGGGGAAAATCAGGGGGTCGGCACAGATTCATAAATTCTTTGAATAATATCCTCCGTTGTAATTTCCTCAGCCTCTGCTTCATAAGACAAAATAATACGATGTCGTAAAATTGATGTTCCAACTGAACGTACATCTTCTGGAATAACAAATCCTCTATTATTTAAAAATGCATGAGATTTTGAAGCATTCGCCAAAAATATCGTTGCACGAGGGGAAGCTCCAAAACTTATTAATGATTTTAAATCTTTTAAACCATATTGTTCTGGATATCGTGTAGCAAAAACTAAGGATACAATATACTTTTGTATATTTTCAGCTATATATATTTTATCCACAATTTTTCTTGCTGATATAATTTGTTCTGGTTTAACAACTGCTTTTAGATTAATTGTAGAATTAATCTTCCCCATTCTTTTTAAAATTTCTAACTCTTCATCTGGATTTGGATATCCAACCAATACTTTAAACATAAAACGATCAATTTGTGCCTCCGGAAGAGGATAGGTTCCTTCCTGCTCAATAGGGTTCTGAGTTGCCATAACTAGAAATGGATTTTCCAATTTAAAGGTATTGTCGCCAATAGTAATTTGCCTTTCCTGCATTGCTTCAAGGAGTGCGGATTGCACTTTTGCTGGCGATCTGTTTATTTCATCTGCAAGAATAATATTGGCAAATATTGGCCCCTTTTTGACTTCAAATGTCCCTTCTTTCGGATTATATATTAAAGTCCCTAATATATCTGCTGGAAGAAGATCGGGAGTAAATTGTAAGCGCTGAAACTTGGTGTCAATGAGTTTTGCTAACGAATTAATTGTAAGGGTTTTTGCAAGACCCGGCACACCTTCAAGAAAAACATGGCCATCAGTTAAAATGGCTAATATAAGTTTCTCAATTAACTCATCCTGTCCAATTATTACTTTACGGATGGAGGTATTTATATCACTTATAAATGTAGACTCCTCTTCAATGGAATCTTTTAATTCTGCAAGATCGAATTCAGACATATTCTATAGATTAGTTTTCTTGTTTACAATTGAATTCAAAGAATCAATTGTGGCCTGGATATCTTTTAATCCTTCCAGCTCATATTCGACGGAGGGAATCAATTCATCACTAGGATATTTTTCTTTAAATAAATTATAATTTATTATTGCATCACTATAAGCCTCTAAATAATTATTATAAATATAGGCAATCATAAAAAGTGATTTTTTTGAAACTTCATGTTCAGGATATTCTTCAACTACTTTTTCGAATTCTTCCACAGCAAATTCAAAGTCTTTTGTATCATTAAGATAGATATCTGCTATTTGAAATTGAGCTTTTGCAGCTAAATCATCGAGTGGATAATCTTTAATAATAGATTTAAAACTAGTAATAGATTCCATTAATTTTTCTTCAGATCTAAATTGCTGACCATCATTCCATAATTGATTAGCAGATTTGTTAGAATTGCCATTACATGACAACCCAATTAATCCAATTAATAATATTAAGATATTTTTCACAGTTTACTCCATATTTGGTTGATTTAAAGCTTTAAAATTTATTAATGTTTTACTTAATTATCTCAATAAGTAAATAAATTTATTTAAAAATATTATCTTATGAATATTAGAACATATACAATAAAGAAGCATGAAGCTGGGATTTGGAAAGTTCTCCATAAGGGAAGCCTATATCTATTCGTATTGGCCCTAATGCAGTTTGGTATGTAGCACCTACTCCATAATCCCAACTAATGCTTGTATTTGTGATTGCATCAATAGTTTCATATAATCTGCCTGCATCTATAAATAACTCACCACCAATTTTTTTCCAGATAGGAAACCGATATTCTAAATTAATCATATCGCTTATTAATGATCCGCTTGGTACTTCAAATTTATCAGGAGAAGCCCATCCTCTTAAGGATGTTTGACCTCCAAGTTGAAATTTATATACATCGGGAA
>CAJWYZ010000004.1 GCA_913049525.1 uncultured Fidelibacterota bacterium
AATGTTCTCGAGCATATTTATTCCCACCCCAATGGGCACCTTTATCTGCACAAAAGACTAATCCTATTTTTTGCAGAGTTGGTGAAGAAAGGGGAAATCCATTTAATAGGCTTACTACACCATCATTGGATAATTTCATGCGACAATCTGTAAAGCTATACGCATCATTATCTAAGACGACATCCATAGATCTATCAAAGGAATGTGACGCATCTGGGTATACTGTGATACCTATATCATATCCAGAAATATTCGCAGCTTCTATAAGCTCTTCACATGCAGCTGCAGGAACCCAATCATCTATTTCCCCTGCAAGGATATGTACTGGAGCATTAGTAAATCTAAGCTCTTCTGGAATTACCATGCATGGAGGATAAAAAGGCAAGTGAGCTGCAAATTTTAAATTAGGAGATATTGCTTCTTGAATGGGAGACCATGCTGCAAATAAGGTAACACCTCCTCCCAAGCTCCACCCAGTAAGGCCAGCGCGCTTGACATCTATATTTTCATCTTCAGAGAGTTCTTTTAACGCACTAAATGCATCTAATATCATCATTGGGATTGTAACGGTAAGCTGTTTGCCTACCGTGGATTCTACGCCACGACTTTTAAAACTATGCAGAGAAAATACTGCAAAACCCATTTCAAGATATCTTTCAAGGTAGCCATAATGATGCTCTGCCCAGCCTGCACTGCCTGCAACCCCAATGATTACAGGAAAAACACCTAAAGTATCAGGCTTTGTAAGAATTCCATAAACTTTCTGGTCTGCTATATTGTCGATTCTATTAAATACATCATAAAAGTTGAACGGATTTTTACTGTCAAATACTACAATTTCCTGATTGTCTTTTAATGCTACCTTAGCTTCATCTATGGCATGAGTAATATCTAATGTTGTATATGAAGGGGTAACCGTAATTGAGTACCCAATAAAAAGTACAGTTAATACTATAATTATAATTAATGTTTTTTTCATTTTACAACAAAATTGACCAGTCTTTGAGGTACTACAATTTCTTTAATTACATCTTTATTATTTAAATGTATACTAACATTTTCCTGCTCTCTAGCAGAAATTAGCAGATCTTCTTTACTAACGGTTCTAGAAACATTAATATTGCCTCTCAATTTCCCATTTACCTGAATTGCTATTGTTACGCTATCTTCTTCAGCAAGAGCTGAATCAAATTCAGGATAGCTTTCTAAAAAAACTGAGTTTACTCCCCCATTTATTTCCCATAATTCCTCTGCGATATGAGGCGTTAAAGGAGCAATCATTTTGATCAGGTTCAATTTAATATCCATAGTCGTACTTTTATGGCTTGAGAAATAATTAATGAATTCCATGAGACGGCTGATAGCAGTATTGAATTTCATTTCATTTAAATCATTTTTTACAGCATGTATTGTCTGATGAAGAATCCGTATATCCTTTTTAGGTGACACCTCCCCTGAATTAGGGAGTTGACAAAAACGCCATACTTTTTTTAGAAAACGGTCAATCCCCGTAATGCCCTGGTCATTCCAGTCACCACCTTCATCAAATGGCCCCATAAACATGAGATATGCTCGAAACGTGTCAGATCCGTACTTTTCTATGAACTCGTCAGGAGAGACCGTATTATCCCGTGATTTAGACATTTTAGCCCCATCTTTAGTAATGGTGCCCTGATGGTAGAGTTTGGTAAAAGGTTCATCAAAATCGAGATGTCCCCCATCCCTCAAAGCCTTGGTAATAAAGCGGGCATACAGCAGATGCATGGTGGCATGCTCAGCGCCTCCAATATAGCAGTCTACTGGAAGCCAATTAAGTCTATCAGGGTCAAATGGACCCTTGTCATAATGAGCATTAGGGTAACGAAGATAATACCAGGAGGAGCAAACGAAGGTATCCATGGTATCTGCATCTCTCTTAGCATCTGTTCCACATTTTGGACATTTTACATTTATATATGAATCAGATGTTGCTAAAGGGGAAAGTTCATCGCCATAAGTAGAGGACAATTCAATATCTTCTGGTAAAAGGACAGGAAGTTCATCTATGGATAAAGGCACGATGCCACATACTGAACAGTGAACAATGGGAATTGGCGCTCCCCAATAGCGTTGACGGCTTATAAGCCAGTCATGTAGCTTATACTGAATTTTAGCTCCCCCACAACCCATTTCATCTAATTTCGCATTAATGAGCTCCTGTACCTTTTCCGTTGATTTCCCAGAATATTCACCCGAATTCACTGAGATTCCATAATTACTGAAGCATTCATCATTCCCATGCTCTTTACCATCATTTGAAACAACTTCAATTATTGGTAAATTAAAGGTTTTAGCAAATTCAAAATCTCGTTCATCCCCTGAGGGTACCGCCATAATAGCCCCGGTACCATAACTGCTCACCACATAATCGGCTACCCAGATTGGGATCTCAGCCTTATTTATAGGGTTCACAGCATAGGATCCAGTAAATACGCCTGTCTTCTTCCTATCTACAGACATGCGTTCAATTTCAGTTTTAACTTTAGCAGATTCTATATATGATTTAACGGCCTCAATATTTTCAGACAGGACGATACTGTTTAGCAATGGATGCTCTGGAGCAAGGACCAAATATGTTGCGCCATAAATGGTATCCGATCTGGTAGTGAAAACTTCTATTTTATCCTCAAACCCTTTTATATTAAAAATAATATTAGCTCCTACAGATTTTCCAATCCAATTCCTCTGCATGTGCTTGGTTTTTTCTGGCCAGTCCAGACCATCTAATTTTTCAAGTAATTCCTCTGCATATTCTGTGATTTTAAAAAACCATTGGGTAAGCTCCTTCTTGGTAACTGGCTCTTTACATCTATCACAGACCCCATCCTTTACTTGCTCGTTTGCCAATACCGTACCGCAACTTGGGCACCAATTAACTGGGGCTGTCTTCTGATAAGCAAGCCCCATTTCATATAGTTTTAAAAATAGCCACTGTGTCCACTTATAGTATTCAGGCTCACAAGTTATTAATTCATTGCTCCAATCATATGAAGCTCCAATTGAATCTAATTGCTTTTTCATAGTTGCAATGTTCTTTTTTGTACTTTCAGCAGGATGTATTTTATGCTGAATTGCAAAATTTTCAGCAGGAAGGCCGAATGCATCGAATCCTTGAGGCTGAAATACATTATATCCTTTCATTTTCATGAATCGCGCAAAGGTATCAGCAGGCCCATAGTTATACCAATGACCAATATGCAGTTTATCACCAGAAGGATAGCTGAACATAGTAAGAGCATAATATTTATTCAATGAGTCGGTTAAATCCGGGGAATGAATCTTAGACTTTCTCCATTGCTCTTGCCATTTTGCTTCTATTTTGTTAAACGAATAAGCTTCTACCATAATCAATTATATTTATAAGATTTTGCTAGCATAGTTAAAGCTTTACTTTAAGTGTATTGAAAGTTAGTTTCAAATTATTTAAGAGAATTTAAGAAGTATGTCTGCATTGCTCCTTTTCCAGGAATATTAATCTTATCTCTTTTAGTAAAATTATAATAATCCTTTAGTTGTAAATATGTGCTCGATGAAACATGAATTTTACTATTTGAGCCAAAGGTTTCCATTCTACTGGCAACATTGACGGTGTCTCCCCACAAATCATAGATAAATTTTTCTTTTCCAATTACTCCTGCCGCAACGGGCCCAGAATTTATTCCAATTCTTACTTTTAATGATTGATTGGTCTTAGTATTGATCTCTTTGATTATATCAAGCATTTCCAGTGCCATTCTTGCCACAGAATCAGCATGATTCTTATCTGGCTTTGGCAACCCTCCCGCTAGCATATAACAATCACCTATTGTTTTAATTTTTTCCAGCGAATACTTAATGAGCATACCGTCAAATAATGAAAATATGCTGTTTAACTGCATTACTACATCAGTTGCTGAAATGGTTGAAGATAATTTTGTAAACCCTGCAAGATCTGCAAATAACACGGTTGAGTCTTCAAAATCATCCGCAATAAGCGATTCACCATTTTTTAATCTTTCAGCAATACTTTCGGGCAAAATATTAAGCAGCAGTTTATCAGATTTCTCCTGTTCTATTTTGATCTGTTTCTGGTATTTTATTTCTTTATCATGAAAATATTTTTTTTCTAGAGCATTATTCAACCTGGCATGTAATAATATTCTATTAACAGGCTTTATAAGAAAATCATCTGCTCCCATAGAAATGCATTCTACAATTGTATCTATCTCATCAAGGGCAGACAGCATTATGACAGGAATATGATAGGTATTATTATCATCTTTCAGTGTTTTTAGAAGGTCCATACCATTCACTTCCGGCATAATCAAATCCAGCAGTATAAGATCTATTTTAGCTGATTCTTTTTTCAAAATCTTAAGTGCTTCTTCCCCACTTTCAGCAGTAAAAGTTTTATGATTGGACTGTTGTAGAATTTTATCAATTATATCAAGATTTGCCGATTCATCATCCACAATCAGGATAGTTCCTATTTTGTCAGGTATTTTGGCTTCTGTATTAAATTGAAAATTTCTAATAGAGGATTCTTTTAAATATAAATCAGTATAATAATTTTCCATTAAATCACTATCGGATAAATCTGAGTATTTACTTAAATCATTTATCAGTTTTAGAAGTCTTTTTCCAGCCTGATTTATTTTACTCACACTATCTTGAATATCCTGCAAATCTAAATCAGTAACAGTTGCTGTATCCTCTAAAATTAATTCTGACAGACCAACGATGTTTGACAGCGGCGTCCGAATAGAATAATGTAAATCCTCATTAAGAATGACAGAGCCAATATCATCGCCAGCTTTTGTTTTATCCGAAAATAATTCTTGAATAATGGCAAATATTGCAGTTGAGGAGTGATAGATGCTCTGCATGTCCCTTTTGAGCGCCCTGTCGCCTGCTTCATCTAACGTGTCCAGTATCAATTCAGAATATCCTATCATGGCGTTTATTGGATTAATAAGGTCATGTTTTATATTTTTTAAAATGACCTGATGATACTGATGCTCTGATACAGTTTCCTTTACATTATCTAGCCTGTTTTTATTTTCAGTCATTTATATCTTCTATATCAGACAGTGAGTTTATGCATTTTATCCAGTAAACCTTCCAGATTAATAGGTTTTGTATCATAGTCATCACACCCGGCATCCAGAGCTTTTTCACGATCTCCTTTCATAGCATGTGCGGTGAGGGCAATAATTGGAATATCTTTTGTATTAACATCTGCCTTCAACTTCCTGGCAACATTCCAACCATCTATGACAGGCAGACTAAGATCTAATAGTATTATATCAGGCATTTCATTTTTAGCCATGTCTATGCCACTCTGGCCATCTTCAGCGCATGAGACTATAAATTCTTTACGTTCTAATCGACGCTTAAGCATATCACGGTTCAATTCATTATCTTCAATAAGCAAAACATTCATATTAATCCTCCTTTAAATACATTTTAAGCTTACTTTCTTTTATAGATGTATCAATTTGATCAATTATCTCTTGACGGTTGTATTTGCCTTTCTGAATGACTTTATCAACATTATCAGTTAAGAACGAATAATCGTCAACTGTCAAATCTTTAGAGGTTATAACAATAATGGGTATTTTAAGCCAGGCATCCATTTTTTTAATTTCTTTTAAGAACTTAAATCCATCCATAACAGGCATCAACAAATCAAGGAGAATTAACTCAGGCATCTGCATTCCCATTCTCTCTATGGCAACTTTCCCATTTTCAGCTTCATCTACTCTCCACCCATCCTTTATAAGCATTTTTCTCAAAATAGTTCGCGTTGATGAATCATCATCAACAACCAGAATATGCTTGCTTTTACTTACTACTTCATATTTTTCTAATATTTGATGAAGGTTATTCCAGACAATTGGTTTGGATAAAAAGTCTACAACACCAAAGTCCTTTGCCATTTTCTCATAATCACCAATCGTTACAATGATAATAGGAATCTGTGAAAGCAGTGGTATTTTTTTTATTTTTTGATAAACAGTCCATCCATCAATGTCGGGCATAATTATATCGAGAATTATGATATCAGGCACTAATTTTTTGGCTTTGTCTAATCCATTTAGACCATTATGGGCTGTAAAAACCAGATATCCTTCTTTTGTCAATCTTCTATCTACGAGATCTAAGAAGTTAATGTCATCATCAATAACCAGTATTTTACCCTTTTCGGGAAATAGCGCATCTTCAGTTTTTTGACCATCAACACGGCTTATTGTTTTATCCCTATCATGATGATAATCCTGCATTATATAAGCGGTAAATGTGGAACCAGTCCCTTCTTTACTTTCTACATCTATATATCCGCCAAGAAGCTCTGAATATCGTTTTGATATAGTGAGTCCCAGGCCCGTTCCTTTAATTTTACTGTTATCAACAACATCGCTGTGATGAAAGGGTTCAAAGATTTCCTTCATTTTATCTTTTGATATACCAACGCCGAAATCTTCTACTTTAAACACAAGAAAATTGACATTCTTTGTTATTTCCTGCGCTACCAATAGATTAATCTGGTTACCCTCAGAATTTTTACATGCGTTTGTAAGTAAATTAAACAGTATCTGCCTGATTTTCAGTTCATCCGATCGTAAAACAATCTCTTTTTCTGGCAAGTTAATGTTTATTTTATTATTATTAATTTTTGCATATGGTTCGAGTGTAGTTTCAACAGATTCAATCAGATCTTTTAAGTTAAAAGTAGAAATATTTAAGTCGACTTTTCTTACTTCAATTTTAGATAAATCCAGAATGTCATTAATGAGTGCCAATAAGTCAATTCCAGATTTATGAATTTTCCCCAAATCACTAACTACACCTTTCTGTTTCAATTCTGTTGCATCTTCGATTAATATTTCACAAAATCCGATAATAGCATTTAATGGTGTTCGTAATTCATGACTCATATTTGCGAGGAATTCAGATTTTGCCTGGGCAGCACTTTCTGCTTTTTCTTTTGCAAAGAAGAGCTCTTTGGTCCTCTCTCTTATTTTCGTCTCTAGATTTGACTGATATTCAAGCTGTTCTGCTTCCAGTGTTTTCCGTTGAATAACCATGGCAACCAGTTCAGATACAAAATTCAATAAATCTCGATCTTCTAAGGTTAATTTATTTTCTTTTTCATAGCTTTGTACTACAATTGCTCCAATTTTCTTTTTGCCAATAATTAATGGGCAGGCCAGCCAATATTCACTGATAGTTCCTTTAGGCATTATTCCATCCTTACTATCTGATGTCGCATTAGAAAAATCCAAAAGCTCCTCTTTAGTGAATAATATAGGGATTCCTTCAAGAATGCAATTACAGGTTAATGAAGAAGCACTAAATTCTTCAGATGTACCTTCAAAATCATCGAATTTATCAATATAATACGGGAAGCTGATAACATTCCCTTCCTCATTATGAATTGCAATAAACATATTGTCTGCATACATCAATTTGTTGATATTATCATGTATTGATTTATAAAGTTCATCTAAGGTGGTTGCGGAATGTGCAACTTTAGCAATATCATATAAAGAAGAATTTCTTAAATCAGAAGCCTTGAGCTGTTTTCTTAAATATTTTAAGAAAACGCTCGGAAATCTCGTTGATATATAGTGTATGGAATTTTTTATAATTTCTGTCACAATATTAACAGATTAATTTTATTATAGGTTTAAATAATGGCAAAGATGCATATAATAATTTAAGACTATTTATATACATTTTTTTTATTTCTAACAGAATAGTTCTGCACTAACAAGGATAAACAATATAACAAAAGAAATAAAATTCTATAATCATAGGAAGTGATGGATTGAAGTAAAAAATGTCGAGGCGAGAGGATTTGAACCTCCGACCCCTGCGTCCCGAACACAGTGCGCTACCGGACTGCGCTACGCCTTGAAATAATGGGATAAATTAATAGAATTATTATAAATTCTTTCATAAAATAAAAAGGGGTGAAATATCACCCCTTTTTTACCATAATAAATGCTATATCTTATTTTTCTTCTTCCACAACCTCAAAATCAGCGTCCTCTACATCACCTTCTTTAGTACTGCCTTCGCTTGATTCATTTGCATCTGTATTGACATCTGCGCCATTAGGGGGTGTTTGTGCTTCCTGCTGGGCTGCCTGGTACATTTTCTGAGCTACCGGTTCCCATGCCTTGTTTAGTCTTTCAATGGCTGTCTTGATTGCGTCAACATCTGAGCTGCCATTTGCTTGCTTCAACTGTTCAACAGCATCTTCAATAGGCTTTTTATCGTCATCAGACAACTTATCACCAGCTTCTTTCATTTGACTTTCAGTTTGATAAATTAACTGATCTGCTGTATTATGAGTATCTACAGACTCTTTTTTTGCTTCATCATCTTTGGCATGTTTTTCAGCATCTACTTTCATTTTTTCAATTTCATTGTCTGACAAACCACTTGAAGCTTCTATCCGTATAGATTGCTCTTTTCCTGTAGCTTTATCGGAAGCAGATACATTAAGTATACCATTTGCATCGATATCAAATGTGACTTCAATTTGAGGAATCCCTCTTGGTGCAGGGGGAATGCCATCTAAATGAAATCGACCAAGAGACTTATTGTCTACCGCCATTGATCTTTCACCTTGCAAAACATGAATTTCTACAGATGGCTGACTATCAGCTGCAGTAGAAAATATTTGACTTTTCTTTGCTGGAATTGTTGAATTTGACTCAATTAATGCAGTTGAAACTCCGCCTAAGGTCTCAATTCCCAATGAAAGCGGAGTAACATCCAATAAAAGAATGTCATCTACATCGCCAGCCATAACTCCACCCTGAATTGCCGCACCAATAGCAACAACTTCATCTGGATTAACACCCTTGCCAGGCTCCTTGCTAAAGATATCATTTACAATTTTCTGAACCATTGGTATTCGAGTTGACCCGCCAACCAAAATAACTTCATCAATTTCAGACGCTTTCAATCCTGCATCTTTAATCGCCTTCTCACATGGTTTAATTGTTCGATTTATTAACTTTGCAATTAAGGTCTCATATTTTGCACGTGTAAGGCTGATATTCAAATGTCGCGGACCAGATGAATCTGCCGTAATGAAAGGTAAATTAATTTCCGTTTGTTTTGATGAACTTAGTTCACATTTAGCTTTTTCAGCAGTTTCTCTTAACCGCTGCAATGCCATTGGATCTTTACCAAGATCTATGCCATCAGACTTATTAAATTCGCCAATTAAAAATTCAACCAATGCCTGATCAATATCGTCTCCACCAAGATGCGTATCTCCATTGGTAGATTTTACTTCGAATACTCCATCACCAAGCTCAAGGATGGAAATATCAAATGTGCCACCACCAAAATCAAATACCGCAATTTTTTCATCTTTTTTCTTATCTAAACCATAGGCAAGCGCTGCCGCAGTTGGCTCATTAATTATTCTACGAACATTCAATCCTGCAATTGCACCTGCATCTTTCGTTGCCTGTCTTTGCGAATCATTAAAATATGCAGGAACGGTTATAACTGCTTCAGTTACTTTTTCTCCTAAATATTCTTCAGCGGTTTGTTTCAATTTTTGAAGAACCATTGCGCTAATTTGAGGCGGAGCATATTCTTTGCCTTGTGCAGATATTTTCAATTCACCATTTTTGCCCTTGATAGTTTTGTAGGGCATTTCTGAAATTTCAGTACCAACTTCAGCATGCATACGGCCAATAAATCGTTTTGATGAAGAAATTGTATTTTCGGGATTTGTGACAGCTTGACGTTTTGCCGGCTGACCAATTAATGTTTCTCCATCTTTGGTAAAAGCAACTACGGATGGTGTTGTGCGCCCACCTTCGCTATTTGTTATAACAGTTGGACTTCCACCTTCCATTACAGCCACACATGAATTGGTAGTACCTAAATCTATACCAATAATCTTTGCCATTTCTAACTCCTTTGTATAAAATTGATTGTCAAATTACTGCCAAAATTATATCAATAATAATGCCAACAATTAATTTGCGCCTAAATGGCAGTGGTATTAGTTTTCCGCCGGTTCGCTTGCTTTTGACGATTTTTTTCGTTTAGTCGTCTTTTTCTGCTTTTTAATCTCTTGGGAAAATTCTAACTGTTTATTTTTAGATTTAACGGTAATAACACCATTTTCCGCAAACTCACCAGTAAGAAATTTTGTTGAAATTTCATTTTCTATTTCATTTTGGATCATTCTTCTTAAAGGACGGGCTCCCCATTCTCTGTGCGAACCATCTCTAATTAGAATCTCTTTAGCAGATTTGGTAACTCGTAATGTATTATTTTTCTTTTCTAAGTTCTCTCGAAGATCTGCCAATTGAATATCAATGATGGCTTGTAGATCTTCCATTTGTAGAGAATTAAATATAATAATTTCATCAATACGATTAAGAAATTCTGGGATATAATATTTTTTAACCTCCGACATAATGTCTGTATAATTATCATTCTGCACATCTTCTTTTTCAGTTTTAAAACCAAATGAAGTAGAGCTAATGGATTTAGTTCCGACATTAGAAGTCATAATAATAATTGTATTACGGAAATCAATAGCTCTCCCAAGACTATCTGTAATACGCCCTTCGTCTAAAATCTGTAATAGGATATTGTACACATCTCTATGTGCTTTTTCTATTTCGTCAAAAAGCACAACTGAGTATGGCTTTCTTCGCACTTTTTCTGTGAGTTGACCGCCTTCTTCATATCCAACATATCCTGGAGGTGCGCCTATAAGTCTTGAGACATTATATCTTTCTGCATATTCACTCATATCTATTTTGATAAGAGAGTCATTATTAGAAAATAAATATTCAGCAAGCACCTTGGCTAATTCAGTTTTTCCAACTCCGGTAGGTCCGAGAAACATAAATGACCCAATGGGTCTATTCGGGTCTTTTAG
The DNA here is from genome assembly GCA_913049525.1 of uncultured Fidelibacterota bacterium. Lineage (GTDB taxonomy): Bacteria > Fidelibacterota > Marinisomatia > SCGC-AAA003-L08 > D37C17 > D37C17. The sequence continues at coordinate 10,949 of CAJWYZ010000004.1, forward strand.
TCCAGCCCTTGCCCTCTGCGTGGCTAAGGTTAATTTTTCAATTGCATCATTTTGTCCAACAATACTCTTCTTGAGCTCATCATTCATATGTAGAAGTTTTTCAGTTTCAGATTCAGCAACTTTTGCCAAAGGAATACCAGTTACCATTGATACAATATCTGCAACATCTTCTTCAGTTACTTTTGGACGAGAGGATTTGTCCGAACTATCCCATTTATCTTGTGCTACTTTAAGTTTGGCAATCATTCTTCTTTCTTTATCTCTCATTTCTGCAGCTTGCTCAAATTTTTGCTTAGCAATTACAGACTCCTTCTTCTTCCTTAGTGAAGATATATTTTTTTCTAATTTAACTATTTCGTCAGGTACATGAATATTATTAATATGAACATGTGAACCTACCTCATCCATAACATCAATAGCTTTATCTGGTAGATATTTATCAGAAATATATCGGTCACTTAATTCCACACAAGCTCGAATAGCGCTATCAGATAATTGAACTTGGTGATGTTCTTCATATTTCTCCTTTATTCCATTCAGAATTTGAATAGTCTCATCTAATGAAGGTGGATTTACCATAACTTTTTGAAATCTTCTTTCTAAAGCACCATCTTTCTCAATATATTTTCTAAACTCATTTAAAGTAGTGGCGCCAATTATCTGTATTTCTCCTCGAGCTAAAGCAGGTTTGAACATATTTGCAGCATCTAATGAACCAGATGCTCCGCCAGCTCCAACTAGAGTGTGCAATTCATCAATAAATACAATTATTTCAGAACAGGCTTCTAGTTCTAACATCATAGTACGCATACGTTCTTCAAATTGCCCTCTGTATTTTGTACCAGCAATTAATCCTGCAAGATCCAATACTATGACACGCTGTCCCCATAAAATATGTGGAACGGTTTTTTCATAAATACGAAGAGCTAATCCTTCAACGATTGCGGTTTTACCAACGCCAGGCTCTCCAATTAAAACAGGATTATTTTTCTTTCGTCTTGATAATATTTGCGCAAGCCTTTCCACCTCAACTTTTCTGCCAATGACGGGGTCTAATTTGCCATCTGAAGCCATTTTTGATATATCTCTGCTATATATATCAAGTGTGGGTGTTGGTGATTTTTTAGGGGTCTTTTTTTCCTTTTTAACGGGGGAAGAAGATGTTAGAGTGCTTAACAACTCATAATCTACTGTATATGCATTTAAAACTTCAGTAGCCAAACCTTCATCTTCTCTTGCTAAGGCAAGTAGAAGATGCATTTGATTTGCTACTTCCTCTTTATAATTTTGAGCTTCGCTAAAAGTTGTTCGTAATATTCGTTCTGCCCGTCTAGTTAATGGGAGATGCCCTAACGTCATTGTACCACCACTTGGCTTGGCCATATCTTCAACCATTACCTTCATTTCATTAATATCACATCCAATTGAAATGAGAATATTAGCTGCTTTTCCACTGCTATCTTTTATAATTCCTAGAAGCAGATGCTCAGAACCAACATAGCTATGACCTAATCGTACCGCTTCTTCTTTTGAAAATTTTAGTACCCTTTGTACTCCCTTTGAAAAGTTTTCCTTCATAGTTATTTTTATATTTCCTTTGTTATTTTTCCATCCTTCAAATACAATACACGATCAGCAATGTCTAAAATTGACTGATCATGGGTAGCAATAATGAATGTTTGTTTATATTTAACCTTTAATTTAACCATTAATTTTAACATTTTTTGACTGTTATCTCTATCTAAATTTCCTGTGGGTTCATCAGCCAATATTATAGATGGGGCATTAATCATTGCCCTTACTACGGCGACACGTTGCCTTTCTCCTCCCGATATTTCATTTGGATAATGGTTCACCCTTTCCTCTAAGCCAATAAGTTTGAGCATCTCTTTCGCAACATTTTGTGGAACATTTGAATAATTTTCAGTGATCATTTGCGGTATTAATAAATTTTCAAGGATTGTAAATTCTGGAAGGAGATGATGGAATTGAAAAATAAATCCCAATTTTTGCCTACGTATACTAGTGATATCTACAGTATTTGAGAGATCTAATTCATCTATTATTAGACTTCCTGAAAAATCTGAGTCCAAAGTACCTAATATATTAAGCAGGGTCGATTTACCAGAACCCGATGGGCCCATTAAAACAAGAATCTCACCTCTTTCTACAGCTATATGGAGATTATTTAAGACTGGAATTGCTTCTCCTGCTTTATGGTATATTTTAGAAATATTTTGCGCTTCAAGTATGGGCATTATCTTCTAAATCCTATGGCTTTAATGGGATCAATGTTGGATGCTTTTATTGAAGGATATAAACCTGCTATTATCAACAGTATTAGCGACACTATAAATATTAATACAATATAGCTATTTTTTAATATTAAAGGGAAATCAAAGAATAATCCTCCGGGAAAAAGCACGTCCATCAAGTTAAAATAATTGTCAAGTTGAATAAATGCCAATGACAATAAAATGCCAATTGCACTACTAATAATTGAAGTTGAGATTGCTTGAAAAATAAATATATTCTTAATATCGCTAGAATTCATACCAATGGCGCGCAATATACCGATTTGTGGTATTTTCTGCATTACGGACAAACTCATCATGCTCATAAGGGTAAATCCTGCTATACCTACTATTAGGAATCCAATTATTGAATAGGTGTACTTTTCTAACTTCATGGCCGAAATAAACGATCCATGATTTTTCTCCCAATACATATATCTAAGTTTTGGAAACAACGTCTTTATGTTGGAAATTAATTGGCTATCCAATGGTTCGTCTAAGTAGAGGATATTTTGTTTTTCCGGAAGAAAATCACTTAATAAATCATAATTACAGAAAACATGTTTCTGATTATAGTCCAATATTTCCACATCGAAAATTCCTCCTATAATCATTTGTTTCCTATTAGGCAATCCAGTAAATATATTAATTCTTTCTGGGTGAGCAAGCAAGACCGCATCTCCCAATGATAAATCTAATCTTACAGCAAGAGATCTTCCAATATATAAATTAGAATTTTCAGTTGAACTATCCATTTCAAATAAATCAGGCAATAATACTTTATGTTTAAAATCATTAAAATCTTCAATCCCGTGAATCGCAACAAACCTGAATTCGCCGTCATTCATTATAATTATTTGATCTTCAATTCCTCTTTGTGATTGAATATTATTTGTTTGAAGAAAATTACCCAATTCATTTTCATTTGTAGAAATAACATTCATTAATTTCCCTGGAAATGAAATATGTTCTAATTTTGTGAATATGGCATATTCCATTCCTTCCATAACTGATAGCGTTAGGGAGACAGTTAAACAACCAATGACAACGCCAGCAAATGGAAATAATAAATTCCAATTATATGTCCCCGTATTTTGCTTACTCACGATAAATTTAATTATAAACTTGATTCTACTCATATCGAAGTGCTTCTGATGGAGATATTTTAGAAAAATATTTTGCAGGGATATATGAAAATCCAATTGTTATTAGCAAAGTAATAATTGGATAAAATAAAAAATAAACCGAAGAGATTTTAACTGGTAAATACTCCATAAAATAAACATCATTAGGCAATTTAATAATATGATAAACAGATTCAAAATATAAAACACAAAGGCTCATAATCACACCTAAAAGACTGCCAGATAATCCAATTATTGCGCCCTCTTTGATTATAATTTGTTTCACTTGGGATATTGTTAATCCCATTGATTGAAGTATGCCGAATTCTCTAGTTTTTTCGATGATAATCATCCATAGTGATGCACCAATGTTGAATATTCCTACGGCAGTAATAAAGAACATTATCAACTTTATTGGGATGTCATAAACACTTAACCAATCTAATAAACTTGCATGCCTTTCTTTCCACGTTGTTGTCATATATGGCATTGTACCTAAAGCTTCGGCTATTAAAATATCAGCATTCTCAACTTCATCTGGATTGTTAACATTTAAAATTAATCCTGTCATTTGGGATTCCATCTCAAAAATACTCTTCGCTTTTTCAAGCGGAACAAAAGCCAGCAATTTATCATATTCAGGGAAATCAGTTTGAAACGTATTGGCAACTTTAAGTATTTCTGCATTGAATAATTGTTTTGAAACAATCTCCTCAGGATTTAAAATAATAATATTATCTTCTTCAGAAATTTCCATTAATTCAGCCAATTTATTTCCTACTATAATACTATTCTTCTTATCAAACTTTGACTCTGTTGTAGTAAATTTGTTTAATTGAAAAATACTATTTAGAGCTTTTTCTGGCACACCATACAAAATCACACCTTCAGAATGAGATCCTTTTCTGATAATTGCATGCTTCTCAATATAGGGTGCTGTATTTTTTAATTGAGGATGGACTTTTTGGATGATGATAGAATCCAATTCATGAATTTTCTCATCTTTAATCTCATCAGATAGATAACTTTGAATTCTAATGTGTCCGTCTATTCCAGATAATTTATTATTAATAACGTCGTTAAATCCATCTGATATACATGAAATAATAATTAGAGATGATATTCCAAGCATCAAGCCGATAATGCTTAAAATTGTGGAAAAAGAAATAAAACCGAAGTTATGGCTTGAGAGGAGATGCCGGAGGGCAATCCGGGTGGTAAGATTCATTTGTCTTCATGCCGCATAGCAGGAAATAATATGACATCCTTGATAGATTCCTGTTGAGTAAGCAACATTACAAGACGATCAACTCCAATACCAACTCCACCAGTAGGAGGCATTCCTATTTCAATTGCCTGAAGAAAATTTTCATCAACAATTTGTGCTTCTTCATCCCCTGAGTCTCGAAGTTTTGCTTGGGCTTCTAAACGATTTCTCTGTTCAATAGGATCATTTAATTCACTGAATGCGTTTGCAAATTCCATTCCTGCAATAAATAATTCAAATCTTTCAACAATGTCAGCATTTCCATTACGGTCTTCTTTTGCAAGTGGCGAAATAGCTTTTGGATAATCAGTTACAAAAATTGGTTCAATTAAGTGAGGTTCCACTAATTCTCCAAATATTTTATCTAAAACTTGACCATAGTTCATTCCATTGGCAATATCTAAAGACTTAGATTTTGCAAATGTCGTTAAATCATCTTCATCCATTTTTGATAAATCTTCATTAGTATATTCTTCCAAGAGCTTAAACATGGTATTTTTATGAAATGGCTTCTTTAAATCAATCGTATGTCCACCAAATAACAGAGAGTTACTTGACGTCTCCTCTGCAACTTGTTTAAAAAGATCTTCAGTAAAATCCATCATTTCATAAATATCAGAATATGCGTGATAAAATTCCAAAGATGTGTATTCCGGATTATGATTTCTATCCATACCTTCATTTCTGAAATTTTTTGCAAGTTCATATACTTTCTCAAATCCACCTATAATTAATCGTTTTAAATATAATTCATCCGCAATTCTTAAATATAGAGATTCTTCCAGGGTATTATGAAATGTCGTAAACGGTCGCGCAGAAGCACCACCATAAACAGGTTGAAGAACTGGCGTTTCCACTTCAATAAAGCCATTGTCATCTAAATATTTTCTAGTTGATGAAATAATTTTGGCTCTCTTTTTAAAAACAGCTTTTATATCCGGGTTTGCAATTAGGTCTAGTTGTCTATGGCGATATCGTAATTCTTTATCTTCAAATGCATTAAAAGATTCTCCCTCTTTTTCTTTCATATTAGGAAGGGGACGAATATTTTTTGATAAAATATGAATATTATCTGCTTTTATAGACAATTCGCCCATTTTGGTAATAAATAGTTCACCAGTACATCCCACAATATCGCCCAAATCAAGATTGCGGACAATATTATCATAAATAGTATCTGGCAATAAATCGTTTTTCAAATAGATTTGAATTTTTCCACTCTCATCTTGAATATGTGTGAAACTGGCTTTGCCCATTTTTCTAAAAGAAACCATTCTTCCTGCGGTAATCACTTTTTCTCCAACTCCACTTTCACCTTTTTGAGTTAATGATTCAATGGCATCTTTTTTGTTGAAATTATAGGCATATGGATTAATCCCCAAATCTTTAATTTTTTCCAGCTTTTCTAAACGAAATTTTATTATCTCTTGTAAATTTTTCTGTTCTGTTTCCAATTATTTTTCCAATTTCTCTAATAAATATGCTCTGATAAAATTATCAATATCTCCATCCATTACCGCTTGGATATTTGATGTTTCGTGTTTCGTCCTATGATCCTTTACTAAATTGTAGGGGTGAAAAACATATGAACGAATTTGACTGCCCCATCCTATTTCCTTTTTCTGCGCCGATAGATGATCTTGTGAAGCGGCTAGCGCTTCCATTTTCTTTTGATACAATCTTGCTTTCATCATTTTAAAAGCAGTATTTTTATTTTTCAACTGGCTTCTTTCGTTTTGACACTGAACTACAATTCCACTTTCAATATGAGTAATTCTTACCGCAGAATCTGTTTTATTAATATGTTGCCCCCCAGCGCCACTTGCTCTATAGGTATCAATTCTAATATCTTTATCATCAATAGTTATTTCGACATCATCATCAATAAGGGGGGAAATAAATACGGATGCAAATGAAGTATGACGTTTGGAATTACTGTCAAAGGGCGAGATTCTTACTAAACGATGCACACCTCTTTCCGCCTTCATATTTCCGTACACATAATCACCTGATACTTCAATGCTCGCATCTTTTAATCCAGCCTCATCTCCATCTTGGTAATCAAGTATTTTGGTTTTATAACCAGTTCTTTCGCACCACCGTGAATACAAACGAAATAGCATGCTTGCCCAGTCTTGAGATTCAGTACCACCAGCACCTGGATGAATGGTCAGGATTGCATTTCGATGATCATCTCTACCATTTAGAAGTTTTCGAATCTGCATCTTTTCGATATACTTTCCAAATGAATCTAGAGCCTCCTCAGCATCCTCAGTTACTTCTTCTCCTTCTTCAATTAACTCAATATAGGACTCCACTTCAAAAAATTGCTCATCGATCTCTTTCCACATTTTCAATTCATTCTCATATGAGCTGATTTGCTTCAAAATACTCTGAGCAGATTGATTATCCTCCCAAAATTTTTGCTCAGTTGTTTTTTCTTGGAGATGTGTTATAGAATCCTGGATAGCATTTTTGTCAAAGATACCTCCGCATTTCTTGGTATTTGGATTTTGATAGTTTAAATTTTTCATTAAATTCTCGTAGATCAAATTTCATTAGTCACCATTTGTTCTTTAATATTTTTTCTCTGAATAATCCTGGATACTACAGAAAGCATTCTATAATTTTCAACTACATCATGAACTCTGATAATATCTGCGCCATTTTTAACAGCCAAGGCTGTCGCACCTAATGTTGCAGGCAATCTATCTTCAACACCATCATCATCAATACTTATAAATGATTTACGCGATATGCCAATAAGTAAAGGAACCCCAAATTGCTTCAGTTCACTCAAATTATTTATGATAGTATCATTATGGATAATTCGTTTCCCAAATCCAATACCGGGGTCAATTATAATTTGACTTTCTTCAATTCCAAAACTTTTTGCAAATTCTATTTTCGTTTCAAAGAAATGCTTTAATTCATCCATAATATTATCATAATATGGTTTAATTTGCATCGTAACAGGATTTCCCAACATATGCATAAGAACTATAGGGCATTTAAATATTGCGGCTATTTCAAGCATTTTTCCATCTTTTCCCCCGCCTTTAATATCATTAATCATATTAAAGCCATTTTCAAGAGCTATTTGTGCCACTTTGGGTTTATAGGAATCAATAGATAATGTTTGTTTAAAATTAGGACCATGAGTTAGAAAATTATCTAATCTAATCATCTCATCATTTTCAGAGAGCGGATTTGCTCCAGGCCTTGAAGATTCAAAACCTACATCAATAATATCAGCATGGTTATATTTTTGCAGATCAATAGAATTATTATCAATCAATCTACTTTCCATAAAGAACGAATCTGGAGTGGAATTTAATATGCCCATTATTTTAATGGTATTTTTCTGCAATTCAATCATAACTATGTAGCTGGTTTTGTAATTATTGGCTGAGTACTGTCACTATTTTCAGGCATATTATCCTCAACTTTTTTACGGCGACGAACTCTTTTCTTTTTTTCTTTTGGCTCAATTCTTACAATTGCTTCACCATTTATTACCTTTTTCATTTCATCGCCACTTATTGCCTCATATTCAAGCAAGGCATTCGCTATATTTTTTAACTCATCGATATTAGTTTTAAGAATAGTATCAGCATTTTCTTCCGCTGTTTTTACGAATATAGAAATTTCTTCATCTATGATTTGCGAAACTTCATCACTATAATCCCTAGAATGTGATATTTCCCTTCCTAAAAATACTTCTTCAGATTTTTTACCGAACGTTAATGGACCAATTCTATCACTCATCCCCCATTCACAAACCATTTTACGACTTATATCAGTTGCTGTGGAAATGTCGTTTCCAGCACCTGTTGATGTATCATTAAATATTAATTTTTCAGCACATCTACCCCCCATTAAAATATCTAATCTTCCTAGAAGATAGTTTTTCTGGTAGTTATGCTTTTCTTCTTCTGGAAGTTGGGCCGTAACCCCAAGCGCCATTCCTCTTGGAATAATAGTAATTTTATGAACAGGATCTGCTCCAACAGTATGATGAGCTACAAGTGCATGCCCTGCCTCATGATATGCAGTGACTTTCTTTTCTTTAGGAGTGAGGATCATGCTCTTTCGTTCAACTCCCATCATAACCTTATCTTTAGCATCTTCAATATCAATCATGGAAACTTTTTTCTTATTTTTTCGAGCAGCCAATAAGGCAGATTCATTTAATAGATTTTCTAAATCTGCACCAACCAATCCAGGCGTTCCTTTGGCTAAAATCTTTAGATCGACCGTATTATCCAAAGGAATATTTTTTGAGTGGATTTTCAATATAGCTTCCCTTCCGTCAACTCCCGGCACATCAACAACAATTTGTCTGTCAAATCTACCAGGACGGAGTAGTGCTTTATCTAAAACATCTGGTCTATTTGTAGCTGCAATAAGTATTACACTGTCATCAGTTTCAAATCCATCCATTTCAACTAGAATCTGATTGAGGGTTTGCTCTCGTTCATCATGCCCCCCGCCTAACCCTGCGCCACGGTGCCTTCCTACCGCATCTATTTCATCAATGAAAATAATACTGGGAGCATTTCGCTTCGCTTGATCAAATAAGTCCCTAACTCTTGAAGCTCCAACACCAACAAACATTTCAACAAATTCAGCACCACTGATTGTGAAAAATGGCACATTAGCTTCTCCAGAAACTGCTTTAGCCAGCAGAGTCTTTCCCGTACCAGGAGGACCTAATAATAATGCCCCCTTCGGTATTTTTGCCCCTAACTTCTTATATTTTCCAGGGTGTTTTAAAAATTCTACAATTTCCTGCAATTCAACTTTAGCCTCATCACATCCTGCAACTTCTTTAAAGGAAGTTTTAGGTTTATCGGGAGAAATTATTTTTGCCCTACTTTTGGCAAAATTAAATATTCCATTCTGACCGCCTCCCCCCTGCATTTTTCTCATAAGGAAAAACCAGAAAAATATTATTAATAACCATGGGGAAAATTGAATTATATAATCGAATAATCCTAAAGTCTGTTCTTCAAATCTATATATTACACCTCTTTCATCCCAAACTTTTGTCATATCAAGTGTAACTTCCGGCAATACCGTTGTAAAATTGGTGACTTGTTTGGGTTTATTTAAATTACCTGTCTCAATTGTAACTGGTTCCTTAAATGTCCCTTTAAAAGTTCTGCCGATAATTCGACCAGATTCAACTATATCTTGTTCAATATAATCTTGGAATTGGGTATAATCAATGGTTTGTGGTTTATAATCTGTAGAGAAGAATTGTAAGGCTGTTACAGCCATTATAATTATTAAAACCCAGATTAATAAATTCCCTCCAAGAGATTTCCATATATTTTTGGGATTATATTTATCTTTTTTGTTTTTGTTATTTTTTTTCACTATTTTTTAGCATCCTCATTTATTGCATATATTCCTGGCAACCCACGATAAATTTGTTTTAAATCTAACCCATAACCAACTACAAAACGATCGTCAATATTAAATCCAACCCAATCAATTTTTACTTCTGGCGAAGCTACGTCTGGCTTATATAAAAATGTCGCAAATCGTAATGATTTAGGACTTGCCTCTTCCATTCGACGTTTTAAAAACTTTAATGATAAGCCAGTATCAACAATATCTTCAACTACTATTACATGTCTTCCAGTAATATCGGCACTAATATCTTTTAGTAGTCTGACAGTACCAGAGCTTTTTGTATTATTGCCATAAGAATCAATTTTTATAAAATCAACTTCAAATTGAATATGAAGATGTCTTACTAAATCAGCCATAAATAAAAAAGCACCATTTAATACTCCTATAATTATAGGCACTTTATCTTGATACAATTCAGATATTTCCTCGCCAATTTCCTCTACTCTTTTTTGAACTAAATAAGGCGAAATTATTTCTTCCAATTCAATTCCGGAAAAGGGATAGCCTTCTGGTATTATAATGCCGGAATCCACTCTAATAGCTTTCTTTTATAAAGGGATGATTCATCTGGTAATTTAGCATGTGCTAATCCCGGAACCCATACTATATCATCTAATTTATTAACGACAACCGGCTGCATTAATTTACCTATTCTTGATATTTTTTTATTTATAAATAAATTACTTAATAAAATATGTTGAGTAGAATTCGAAGATAATATTTTATCACCATTTTTCCAACGCCTAAGATACAATCCATCATTTATTAAATCTTCCGTTAATAAACATTGATTTTTATCTATAGATAAAACGGAATTATCGCTATTAACTATTGTAAAAATAGAATTATACCATTTTTTATTTTGAGTTAATTTTATTTTTTCAGGTTCCTTTAGAAAATGCACATAATCTGAAATTAAAAGAAGCTCACCCCTATTTAAAATCAAGGTAATAGGACCTAAAATGTATATTGAACCAGTCTTAGAATCATTCAAATAATTGCTTAATTCTATCCAGAAGTTTCGTGTTTTTATTGGTATGTCAATGTTGAAATAATTTGAGGAGCACCAATAAATAAATATTTTCAGCTTCTCAATATCCATTTTTTTAATTGCATTAATATCAACAGTAATTATTTGTTTAGAATTTTGTAAAATTAAATCCTCACACTTTTTGCTGAATTCTGAAAGATATAAATTCAATTTTACCTTGCTATTTTGAGATTCTCCCAATAACTGACTTTCCAGTTTTTTATTTAATTTTATTGCTCTTGGTAAAAGTGATTTTCGCACTAGATTTCTTCGAAATGATAAATCATTATTGGTGGGATCTTCCATCCACGATATCTTTTTATCAATTGCGATTTGTTTTATTTCTTTTTTTCGTACCGTCAATAATGGTCGCCTTATTTTACCTAACTTTTCACGAATCCCTATTTTAGAGATCCAATCTGCATTATCAAGCATTTTCATATACAAGGTTTCAATTTGATCATCAAGATGATGGGCAGTAAATATTAAGTGACTACTGATTTTATCAGCTATTGTATTTAATTCAGTATATCTCTTCCCCCTCGAAGATGATTCAAAATTATCTCTTTTATTTATAAATAAATCTCTATTATAATATTTAACATTATTATTTATAGCAAAAGACCTGCAAAATTTCTCACATATTTTGGCTTTAACATGGGCATTATGATTAAAATGCATTAAAGCTAAGTCAAAACCATATTCTTTTCTCAGTTCTAATAATAGCGATACTAATACCATACTATCGATACCGCCAGAGAAGGAGACTAATATAGATAGTTCCTGCAAAGGAATTGTCAATTCATTGCAGTAATTTATTAGTTTATTTTTTAATATTCGAATCATAAATCACTCGCAACTAAACGGTATTTATTACGCTACACTTCATCAAAAAAGAATGATGACAAACATTGAATTTTGCTTTCATAAGAATGAGGGTACAAAAACCATTCCGTAATTGCAATTGAACTTAATAACGAATTGCCATCTTGAGGAGTAAAACAAAACCCCGTTATTTCAGTTCCATTTCGCACACTTAAAGATGGAATTGAAACTACCGTTTGATTTAATATTCTGCCAAAATGTCCATGATCCCTACCAAAACTAAACACCTCATTTGCATTTACTTTATCAGTAGTTGCGATAAGATCATTGGCATCAAATCTTGCAATTATTTTTTGAATATTTGTTGGTTTCTTAACTTTTAAATGGAAATGTAGAATGTGCATATATTGAGTATTTACAATCATTGCAGATGAAAATAAATTAAGGTTTAAATCCATTGTTTTAAAAAGTAATGCCGCATCTCTGGCATGATGCGTTCCAAATTCATCATCTTGATGCTTTCCAACTTGTGGCGATGGAAGAAAATTGTTTGATTGACTTACATCGTTAGATCTTCGTATTAAATTAAATCGTCCTTCTATAAGATTATTTTCCCCATCAATTAAGGCTATATTTTTTACAATTGAAGAAAGATTGTGAGTATTGCATGACACAACCTGAACAAATTTGTCATCACCATGAATTAAAGAGGTATCATTTATACCTCGAGCGTACATTTTGCCAAACTCAAATTCACTGCCCTGTGCTACAAAGCCTTCAGTATTATGAAGATATTTCTCGTAATATTGATGTTTATTTGAATGTCCAACACCCTTAGGCGTACAATCT
>CAJWYZ010000005.1 GCA_913049525.1 uncultured Fidelibacterota bacterium
GGTACAAATTCAACAAACTCTAACTCATTATGTGTTTTTACATGGCTTGGGCTGGCCGTTAAATAATAAGTTGTGGGCAGTCCTTTTTTCTCAGAGCCATATTTTGGGTAAGCCTGTACATACATATCAAACAAATCCGCCACAATAGTCGCGATAACTTTATTTGTTGTAACGGAACCATATCCACCAACAGAGTGACCGCGCATGGAAAATGTTCCTTCGGGTCGAATGTCTGTAGATTCCCTGGTTGGGAGTCCTAGTTCATGATCTATACCTATGGCAAAATATTTCTTATCATCTTTGATCATATTCTCCACCACGGCTATGATATCATCCGGGCGAACGTCCCGAGATCCCAGGCCTGCGGACCCAGAATAAATTTTGGGTATTTTCATGTTTCCGGACTCATCTCTTTGGATATAATCTGTTAATGCCGCCTTAATCTCTATGGTTAACGGGTTGCTTTCAGCTAAAGGATTATCCATTCTTTCCAATACAGAAATTGAACGTACGTGTTTAAGGGCTTCTGTAAGTTGTTTCCCGGGAAAAGGACGAAAGGATGTTACGTGTACGATTCCGACCTTAATGTTTTTTTCTTTCCTTAAATAGCCCACAGCGGCTTCTGCTGTTTCAATCATAGAACCCATACCCACAATAGCATATTCTGCGTCATCCATTTCATATGTTGAAATTAATCCGTAACTTCGGCCGGTGAGCTTATAAAACGCTTCCATGGATGATACTAAACTTTGTTCAATTTTATCCGTATATGCTCTTTGGGCTATTTTCCCCTTCATGTAGGAATCTTGGTTTTGTACAACACCGGACATAATGGGATGATATGGATCCATCATATTAACTAATTTTTCCTGAGGACTCCCTACGAACTCTTTCATCATTTCTGCTTCTGGAAGAAGAACGTTTTCTATGGTGTGTGTTGTTAAAAAACCATCCATTATATTAAAAAATGGTGTGTCTGTGTCTTCTGCGGTTCGCCTGGATATGAGCGCAAGGTCGCCTGCTTCTTGAGCGTTTCTACCAAATAACATTCCCCAACCACAATCAGATACTGCCATCACATCATCATGGCCAGCATGTACGTTTAAAGAATGAGATGTCAGGGCTCTGGCACCAATGTGAAACACAACTGGTAGTCTTTTGCCTGAAATTGTGTATAAAACCTCTTTCATTAAAACCAGTCCTTGACCTGATGTGAAATTGGTTACTCTTCCTCCGGAAAGGGCAAAACCCTCACAGGTTGTTGCCGCGCTGTGTTCAGACTCCAGTTCAATAAATGCTAAATCTTCATTCCAGATGTTTTTTCCACCATTGGCTACAATGGACTGATAGCCTGATCCCATGGTGGTGGAAGATGTAATAGGGTACGCGCATGCCCCCTGGGTGATATGGGTTTCAACCCATACCACAATAGCAGCGCCATCTGCAGTTGAATTAATTCCAGGATATTTTACTTGATTCATAGTGATATTTGATCCGAGTAATTATTTGAATTTGTCATTTAATAAGTTAATAATGTGGTATGAATAGTGAGAAAAATTACAGCATATTAAAGGGGTATACAAATCCTAGTGTATGATATTTGTTAAGAAATATTGCCAGCCATATTATCAATATATAAACATCTTTCCTCTTTTTCCACATTGTTCCTTCTCCCTAAAATTCCCCGTTGCTAAAATGATAATATTTACACCTAATAATATAAACCTCTTAGATGCCTGAACCAATTTATGATGAATCTACAATAAAATCTCTGGATTGGAAGGAGCATATCCGCACACGCCCTGGAATGTATATTGGGAAATTGGGTGATGGTTCTTCTCATGATGATGGAATTTATATTCTGTTAAAGGAAGTGATTGATAATTGTATTGATGAATTCGTCATGGGTCATGGCAAAACAATTGATATTAAAGTATCTGATCAGAAAGTTACCGTTAGAGATTATGGTCGAGGAATTCCTCTAGGAAAAGTTATAGATTGTGTCTCAAAAATAAATACTGGCGGAAAATATGATACAGAAGCCTTTAAAAAATCTGTTGGACTAAATGGAGTTGGAACAAAAGCGGTTAATGCGCTTTCCGATGCATTTACTGTGCAATCAGTTCGAGATGGTGAAATGAAGCTGGTTGACTACTCAAGGGGAGAAATTACTCAAGATTATCAAATTGAAGAATCATCTCTCAGAAATGGTACTAAAGTAGTTTTTCAGCCAGACAATAAAATATTTAAAAACTTTCACTTTTTACCAGAATATATAGAAGATCAAATTTGGAATTATGTGTATCTAAATTCCGGACTCAATATTAATTTTAATGGTGAAAAATATTTTTCTGAAAATGGATTGAAAGACCTGTTAGAACGAAAAACAGATGTAGAAAAAATTCACTATTCGATTATCCATTTGAAAGGAGAAGATATTGAAGTTGCACTCACCCATGGCGACCAATACGGAGAAGAATACTATTCATTCGTTAATGGGCAACATACAACCCAAGGTGGCACTCATTTAGCGGCATTCCGAGAAGCTGTTGTGCGAACTCTTCGTGAATATTACAAAAAAGATTTTGATGCTTCTGATATTCGAGCATCTATTATTGGCGCAATTTCTCTTCGTATTCAAAATCCAGTATTTGAATCTCAGACTAAAACCCGATTAGGGTCAATTGAAATGAATGCTGATGGTCCGACGGTTCGTATTTTTATCAATGATTTTATAAAACGAGAATTAGATAATTTTCTACATCAGAATACTGATCTTGCAGAATATTTATTAAAGAGGATATTACAGTCAGAGCGTGAGCGAAAGGATATGGCTGGAGTAAAAAAACTTGCAAATCAGCGAGCAAAAAAAGCCAACCTTCACAATAAAAAACTTCGAGATTGTAAAGTTCATTTAAATGATGAAAAGGTAGATGATGAAAAGCGACTGAATTCTACAATTTTTATAACTGAAGGAGATTCAGCAAGTGGCTCTATCACCAAATCAAGGGATGTTGCCACCCAGGCTGTTTTTAGCCTCAGAGGAAAGCCGTTAAATTCTTTCGGAATGAAAAAGAAAGTAGTATATGAAAATGAAGAGTTCAACCTGCTGCAACATGCCCTCAATATAGAAGAAGGATTGGAAAATCTTAGATATAATCAGGTGGTTGTGGCAACAGATGCGGATGTGGATGGTATGCATATTCGTCTATTAATACTCACATTCTTTTTACAGTTTTTCCCTGATTTGGTAAAGAATGGCCATGTGTATATTTTAGAAACGCCATTATTTAGGGTGCGAAATAAAAAAGATACATTGTATTGTTATTCTGAAAATGAAAAAAATGCTGCTATTAATAATTTAGGTGGTAAGCCAGAAATTACCAGATTTAAGGGGTTGGGAGAAATATCGCCAGAAGAATTTGGTCTCTTTATTGGAGAATCTATGCGTTTGGAACCGATAATTATTAAGGGAAAAACATCGGTTAATGATCTGTTAAAATATTTTATGGGTAAAAACACAGAAGAGCGTCAAAATTTTATAATTGATAATTTGCGCATTGAAGAAGATGAATTAGAGGAAGTCTATGCCTAAAGGCGAAAAGATTAATGTCTCTCAAGATATGGATATAAATTCTGCTTCAGAAGAACAGATTCAGGAAGCCAGACCAGTTTCTCGTCTTTATGAAAATTGGTTTTTAGATTATGCTTCATATGTTATTCTCGAAAGAGCAGTTCCAAAATATGATGATGGTTTAAAGCCAGTCCAACGACGCATATTGCATGCAATGAAAGAAATGGATGATGGCCGTTTCCATAAAGTTGCCAATATCATTGGGCAGACTATGCAATACCATCCACATGGTGATGCTGCCATTGGAGATGCATTGGTAAATATGGGACAAAAAGATATGCTCATTAATACTCAGGGAAATTGGGGTGATACTCGCACAGGAGATTCTGCTGCTGCTCCCCGTTATATTGAGGCGAGATTATCCAAATTTGCGATAGATGTAGTATTTAACAAAGAAGTGACTGAATGGCAGAATTCTTATGATGGTAGAAAACAGGAGCCTGTGGCACTACCCGTAAAATTTCCAATGCTCCTAACCCAAGGGGTAGAAGGAATTGCAGTAGGACTATCTACTAAAATTATGCCCCATAATTTCTGTGAATTAATTAAGGGTTCCATTGATTCATTAAATGGAAAAAAGACCAAACTCCTTCCTGATTTCCCATCAGGCGGGATGGGTGACTTTACTCAATATAATGGAGGATCTAAAGGTGGAAAGATTCGTCTGAGAGCAGATATTAAAGTTGTAGATAAATCCACACTTTCCATAACATCAGTTCCATACAATACTACCACCGGAAGTCTAATTGATACCATCCTAAAAGCAAATGATTCTGGGAAAATTAAAATAAAAAAAGTAGAAGACAATACGGCTAAAGATGTTGAAATATTGGTTTATTTAAAACAAGGGGTTTCATCTGATGTAGCAATAGATGCTCTATTTGCATTTACTAATTGCGAAGTGGGTATATCGCCAAATTGCTGTGTAATTATTAATAATACCCCTCGATTCCTTGCAGTAGATGAACTTCTGAAAATGTCCACCGATAATACGGTAGATTTATTACAAAAAGAGTTAGAGATTCAAAAATCTGTTTTAAAAGACAGATGGCATTTTTCTTCATTAGAACGGGTATTTATTGAGAATCGTATTTATAGCAATATTGAGGATTGTGAAACCTGGGAGGAAGTATTATCAACGATAGATAAGGGATTGGATCCTTTTAAATCTCAATTTAAAAGAGAAATCATAGAAGAAGATCTAGTGCGGCTCACAGAACTAAAAATAAAACGTATCTCCAAATATGATAGTCTAAAAGCAGATGAACTTATAGCAAAAATTGAATCAAATTTGGAGGAGGTTCAAAACAACCTAAATCATTTAACGGAATATGCCATCCGCTATTTTGAACAAATATTAAAAAACCATGGTAAAGGTCGTGAACGGAAAACGGAAATAGCCCAGTTCGATACCATTAAAGCCAGAAGAGTTGCAGCCGCAAATGTAAAATTATACATGAATAGTGAGGATGGTTTCGTGGGCACATCTCTTCGAAAAGACGAATTTGTTTGCGATTGTTCTGATCTGGATGATATTATTATAATTAGACAAGATGGGAAATTAATTGTGACCCGAATTGGGGAGAAAACTTTTGTTGGTAAAGATATAATTCATGCGGCTATCTGGAAAAAAAATGATAAACATATGGTTTACAATGCAATTTATTTCGATGGTAGAACTGGAATTTCATATGCCAAACGTTTTTCTGTAACTTCCATTATTAGGGATCGAGAATATGATATTACACAGGGAAGTGACAAATCACAATTATTATATTTTACAGCAAACCCAAATAGTGAATCTGAAATGGTAATGGTAAATCTGCATAATTCTGTAAAAGCGCGTAAAAAAATATTTGATTTTAATTTTGGTGAACTTGCAATAAAAGGTAGAGGGTCAAAAGGAAATATTGTATCTAAACACCGTGTTCGAAAAGTAGCACAGAAGGAAGTAGGTGAATCCACTCTGGGAGGAAGAGATATATGGTTGGATGAAAATATCGGTAGATTGAATACTGATAAACAGGGTAGGTATCTTGGTAGTTTTAATACAGATGATGCCATATTAATTATTCATGAAGATGGTTCTTATGAACTGGCTGACTTTGAATTGACCAACCGATTTAAACTTAATGAAATTAGCCTAATTGAGAAATTTAATTCAGATAGATTTCTAACTGCCGTGCATTTTGAAGGTGGGTCTCGAACTTATTATGTAAAACGTTTCCACATAGAAACCACGACTTTTGGAAGACTGTTTAATTTTATTAGCGATGAACGTACATCTAAACTTATTATGGTTTCTTCAGCTGAAGATCCAATTTTAGAATATAGTTATAGAACTAAAAGGGGAGAGAAAAAAACAAGGAAGGAAAATTTAGTGCAATTTGTGGAAATAAAAGGCTGGAAGGCGCTTGGAAATAAATTAGGAAATTACCTTCGAATGAGTGGTTTCAAATGGATTGAGGAACCAAGTGAAGTAAATCCTGAAATCGATGAAGTAGCTAAAACAGAATTGACATTATTTAATTAACAAGATTTAGGTGTAATTTTTAGGCTATGCGATTAATTCATGTAAAATTGGAGAAAATTCGAAACAGCTTATTTGTAAAAATCCCGGATCTAATATCCGAGGCGCTTCATCTGAAAGAGGGGGAGGAAATTGAAATTAGTATTCATTCAGAACCATCATTTGCACAGGGTGAGCTTTGGGAAGATGAATTAGAAAAAACAGAGGATATAAATGAAATTTATTTATCTATCTCTGAAGATTTACATACTTTAAATATGTATAATCGAATCTACATCCCGGAAAAGTATAGATTCTTTTTTCCACCGGCGAATACAGATTTTTATCTCATTACAAATATTGGGCAGATTAAAACCCATATTACAGCAAGTGGATATTTTACAAAAGGTGTACGATCATGGGTGGAAATAAATGGTCCGCTAGAGCCGACAGATAAAATTCATGTTACAATGATTGATGATAACCGAAATGTCTATGAAATGAATGTAGATAGTGGAAATAAGATTTCCAACAATTAATTATACCAATAAAGGAATTACAATTGATAAAAGAACCAGTAATTGATTTACAAATGGCCAAAGAACATGGTCTTTCTGAAAATGAATTTAATCGTATTTTGGAAATATTAGGTAGGGAACCTAATTATGTTGAATTGGGAATATTTTCAGTGATGTGGAGTGAGCATTGTTCTTATAAATCATCCATTAAAATGTTGAAGACTTTTCCTAGAGAGGGTGGTCGACTATTAGTTGAGGCGGGAGAAGAAAACGCTGGTCTGGTTGACCTAGGTGATGGATTGGCAACAGCATTTAAGATTGAATCACATAATCACCCTTCAGCGGTAGAACCTTATGAAGGTGCTGCTACTGGTGTTGGAGGAATTATGAGAGATGTATTCACGATGGGAGCCCGGCCAATAGCATCAATGAACAGCCTACGTTTTGGCAGTTTAGAACGAGCAAGAAATCGTTACCTCTTAGATCATGTTGTGGAAGGTATCGCTGATTATGGAAATTGTCTAGGCATTCCTACAGTTGGTGGTGAAGTGGTGGTCGAAGATTCATACTCCGGAAATTGTCTAGTAAATGCTATGTCTCTTGGTATCGTTGAAACAACAGATGTTGCCTCTGCAATTGCAAAAGGTGTGGGAAACCCTGTATATATTGTGGGCAGTACAACTGGCAGAGATGGAATTCATGGGGCCACATTTGCATCTGTTGAACTCACTGAGGAGACTGAATCTAAACGATCAAATGTTCAAGTTGGAGACCCATTTACAGAAAAACTGCTTATGGAAGCTTCCTTAGAATTGTGTAAAAAGTCTTGGTTAGTTGGAATCCAGGATATGGGGGCTGCCGGAATTACATGTTCTTGTTCAGAAATGTCTGCTAAAGGGAAATCTGGAATTAAAATTGATCTAGATAAGGTTCCATTGAGAGAGGATGGGATGAATGCATATGAGATTATGCTGTCTGAAAGTCAGGAAAGAATGCTGGTTGTAATTGAGCAAGGGTTTGATGCAGAATTAAATGCAATATTCGAAAAGTGGGAATTGGAATGTATTCGTATAGGTGAAGTTACGGATACCGGCATGTTAGAAGTCTACCATCAGGGTAATAAAGTAGCAGAAATTCCATCAGATGAATTGGTTTTGGGCGGTGGAGCTCCCCAGTATGATATGCCTGTTAGGGAACCTGAATATTTTTCAGAAATTAATAATTTTACCATTGATACTATTAATGATGATGAGAACTATAATAAATCCTTACTTACTTTGCTATCAACTCCAAACATTACAAGTAAGCAATTCGTGTTCCGTCAATATGATTCTACAGTTAGAAGTAATACCATTCAGGGTCCTGGAGGTGCAGCAGCAGTCATTCGCTTGAAAGGTACCCAAAAAGGATTGGCAATTAGTACGGATTGCAATGGAAGATATGTATATTTAAATCCTCGATTAGGAGGTCAAATTGCAGTGGTAGAATCTGCCCGAAATGTAGTGTGTTCAGGAGGTGAACCTCTGGCAATTACAAATTGTTTAAATTTTGGCAACCCTCAAGATCCTGAAATTTATTGGCAATTTAAAGAAGCGGTTATGGGTATTGGAGAAGCCTGCCGAGCTTTGAACACTCCTGTAACGGGTGGAAATGTTAGTTTTTATAATGAAACTGGCGATACAGCTGTATTTCCAACCCCTGTTATTGGAATGGTTGGATTATTGGAAAACATTAATCAGAGCACAACCTTAGAGTTTAAAGATGCAGGCGATTTTATTGTTACTCTTGGAGCATTAAACGGAAGTTTAGGTGGTTCTGAATACCTTCGAACCATTCATGGAAAAATTCAGGGACCAATTCCTCATCTTAACTTAGAATTAGAAATGGGAATACAAGAGCTATGTCTCGATGCAATCAAAAAAGGAATTATAAAATCGGCCCATGATTTGTCAGATGGAGGATTGGCAGTTAATCTTAGTGAATCTCTCATTCAATCTAAAGCTGGATTAGGTGCAAAATTAGATGTGGTTCGAAAATTACATAATTCGGAATTATTGTTTGGTGAATGTCAATCTGTAATTATTGTGACATTAGAGGAATCAGCTTTGTATGAATTGATTCTTCTTGCTCAAAATCTGAATGTGCACACCCAGACAATTGGAAGAGTTAATGAATCGAATTCATTGGTCATTAATGATCAGATTGATATTTCACGAACAAAGCTAGAAAATGCATATTCCAATTCTTTAGAAAAAATAATGACACAATAAATATGAACAAGGGAAGGATTTATTTTAATCAGTCTCCAAAACCTACAATTGGGGTGGAAGCAGAACTATTTACAATAAATAAAGATACGTATGCACTACATCCGGGTGCCCCACTGATATTAAAAGAATTTCCGGAAAGTTCTAATGTTAAAGAAGAATTATTAGAATGTATTATTGAAGTAAATACAGATATATGTGAAGATATTTCGGCTGTGCGATCTGACCTCACTTCAAGAATATTTGAAGTTCAACAAGCATCAGAAAAGTATAATATGGCATTAATTTCAATGGGAACGCATCCGTTTGCCCATTGGAAAGATCAGTCCATTACTCAATCCAGCCGTTATATAAATTTTCTTGAACGAATGCAATGGCCAGTAAGACGACTAATAATTTCAGGATTGCACGTACATATTGGAGTGGAATCTGGCGAGAAAGCTATTGCAATCACCAATGGCATGACTCGTTATATTCCGCTACTCATTGGATTATCTGCAAATTCACCATATTTTGGCAGTGAACTCACCGGTTTGGCTTCTACCCGTACAAAAATATTTGAAGGATTGCCAACTGCTGGATTGCCTCCATTTTTAAAAAATTATAGTGAATTTCAAAAATTCATGCGTACTCTGCAAAAGGCCAATACAATTCAATCAATTAGAGAAGTATGGTGGGATATTCGACCACACCCCGGATTTGGCACAGTTGAAGTTCGAGTTTGCGATGCCGTCCCATCTATAGAGGAAATGGTAAATTTGGCTGCACTCGTACAATGTTTGGTAGTAGGATTGTCTAATCTGTATGATGATGGAGCTCAACTTGCAATATTAGATCCCTGGGTTATCCAGGAAAACAAATGGCGTGCTACCCGTTATGGTATAGACGCAGATATCATTGTTGATGAAGGAGGTAGCTTGCAAAGTTTAAAGGGCGCTATATTGGAAACCATAGATAAAATTCTACCAATCGCTGAAGATTTGGACTGCCGGCATGAATTAATTCAATTAGGAGATATCGTTGAAAACAATCAAGCTCCTTATCAAAGACAAATAATGCAATATCAAAAAAATAAAGAATACTCAGATATTATTTCGTCCGCAATTAATGATTTAGATAAAGGAATGATTCCCGTAATATGATTGATAACTGGTTAGATACTAATTTTCAAAAATTAGTAGAAATAAGAAGATGGCTACATCGCCACCCTGAAGTCGGTTTCAATGAACATGAGACCAGTCAGTATTGTAAAAAATTAATGAGTGCTTTGGGGTTGGATATATATCAAAATGATGATATGAAAACTGGATTTTATTGTGATTATGGTAATGGGAATGGACCAACAATTGCTGTTCGATGTGATTTAGATGCACTTCCAATTCAAGAAATAAATAAAGTAGATTATTGTTCTCTTAATTCAGGGGTTTCACATGCATGTGGACATGATGCACATTTAACTAATATTTTAGGATTAGCATCCTTTATGGTTGAATCTAATATTAACATTCCTGGAAAAGTAAGATTTTTATTTCAACCAGCTGAAGAAATTGCTCCCGGAGGTGCAGTTGTTATGATAGATGCCGGAGCTATTGAAGGGGTTGACCATATTATTGGGGGGCATATTCTTCCTTCACTCAGCCCTGAAAAAATTGGAATTCGATATGGGACAATGGCAGCAGCAGTAGAGCAAATAGATGTTACCCTAAATGGACCCGGAGGGCATACCTCCCGACCTGCTGAATCCGTTGATTTAATATGGGCTCAGAGCCATTTGGTAATTTCTCTTGAAGAATCATTAAAACATCATCTGGACCAGCGTGAACGGGTTGTACTGGCCTTTGGAAGTGTGGAAGGTGGCCATACTGGCAATGTATTACCGGATGAAATCAAAATGGAGGGCACTCTACGATATTTAAACATGGAATTAGAGAATAAATTAACCAAAATTATTGATAATACAATTCATGCAGTCGAACAACTAACTGGTGCAAAAATATCCTGGTCAATTTCTTATGCCGCTCCTGGACTTATAAATGATAATAAGTGTACAGAATTAGTTATTAAGGCTGCCAATGATATTCTTGGAGAAGAAAATGTAGTGCTTATGGAAGAATCTAGTATGGGTGGAGAAGATTTTGCGTATTATTTAGAAAAAATTCCCGGAGCCTATTTTCGCATTGGTTGTAACGATGGTAAAACCAGAGATATTCATACCAATGATTTCAATTTAGATGAGCATTGTATTGCAACGGCAATTAAAGTGTTTTCAGAATTGATTGCTCAATATTTCTCTTCTAAAAAAAACAACTAACTTGGGGTCCAAACCCTCTTTCCGAATTAAAGTAGGAAATTTATTAAGTGAATAAAATTCGAAATATGAGGGTTTTAGGACTTATGTCTGGAACTTCTATGGATGGGTTAGATTGTGGAATATTTGAAATTTCCCTTAATTCTGATTATGTTTTCAGTTGGGAATGTGTTGATTTTAATTCTATTTCTTATTCAGAAAATATGCGTCATTTAATTTCAATGGCGTTAGATGGGAATTCAGATTGTATCAGGGATGTGGATAGAAAAATGGGAAAAGAATATTCATCAATTACAGAAAAGTTTATCAGAGGTAGAAAAGTAGATATTATTGCATCTCATGGACAAACTATTGCTCATGTAGACGGTGTAAGCACTTTGCAAATTGGTGACGTAAAATATCTTAGAGAATCGAATAAAGTTCCTGTAATATCAAATTTTAGACAAGCAGATATTAAAGCCAATGGAAATGGTGCCCCTCTTATGCCATTTTTAGATTGGTTGCTATTTCAAAAAAATGATAACGATACAATTACGTTAAATTTGGGAGGGGTTGCGAATATCACCTATATTCCAAAGTCTGGAATTAGGGGTGAGGTCTTGGGATTTGATACTGGACCAGGGATGGCACTCATCGATGAAGCCTGTAAATTGTATTTTGGTGAAAGAATGGATAAAGATGGAATCCATGCAAAAATAGGTAAGGTAACAGATGAGGTTCTTATGGAATTATCCACTCATAAGTTTGTTCAAAAAACACCCCCTAAATCTACAGGTCGGCATGAATTCGGCAGAGGATTAGCTGAAAGAATTATTTCAAAATATTCAGAAATATCACCAGAAGATATGATAAAAACATTTTGCGTTTTTACAGCTAATTCCATTGCTGAAAACATAAATAAATATCTTAATTTTACCACTTCGGATTGTCACTTAATTATTAGTGGTGGGGGAGTGCATCATCCAGTTTTAATGGAAGAAATTCTCAGTTGGTCAATATTGTCAAATATTACAACATCCAATGACATTGGAATAAATCCAGATATGAAAGAATCTCTATTAATGGCCGTATTAGGAGTAGCAAAAATTGCAAATATACCAGCAAACATGCCATCGGTTACCGGAGCCAAAGAGATGGTAGTTTTAGGAGATATATTAAATTAATTTAAGAAAGGGGAATTGATGAATCCATATATTTTTAGAAAATATGACATCAGAGGCATAGTTGAATCAGATTTTACACCGGATGTAGTAATTGATTTAGGGAGGGCATTTGGTACTTATGTAAAAAGATCTGGTGGGAAAAGGGTATCTATAAGTGGCGATATACGTTTGACCACCCCCAGACTTATTGATAATTTTTCTAAAGGATTACTTGAAACTGGAATCATCGTTTTAGATATGGGTATTGTGCCTACACCAGCCAATTATTTCAGTATGTTTCATCTTGATATAGATGGTGCGGTGCAAATTACAGGAAGCCATAATCCGCCAGAATTTAATGGATTTAAAATTTCCTATAAACAGGGTGCATTTTACGGGGACCAGATACAAGATCTTAAAGAACTTATTGAATTAAAAGATTTTGAAATTGGTGTTGGTAGTATTGAGAAGGTTGATATAATGGCTTCATATCAATTAATGTTAAAGGAAAAAATACAATTAGATAAACCAATGAAAGCTGTAATTGATTGTGGGAATGCTGCAGGATGTTTATCTGCTCCACAGATTTACAATGAAATGGGAATAGAAACTACTGAGCTTTTTTGCGATGCGGATGGTACCTTTCCCAACCATCATCCAGACCCTACTGAAGATCATAATCTAATTGATCTCGTAAACGAAATAAAATCCGGGCGGTACGATTTTGGGGTAGCTTTTGATGGTGATGCAGACCGTGTGGTAGCTGTTGATGAAAATGGTGGTATAATTCGTTCAGACATTTTGATGACACTATTTCTTCCCGAAGTTATCAAAAACACAGGGGATGCCATAGTTTATGATGTAAAATGTTCCCAGGCTTTAGAAGATATGATATTAAAATATGGCGGGAAACCTATTATGTGGAAAACAGGTCATTCTCTCATTAAAGATAAAATGAAGGAACTTAATGTGAACTTTGCTGGTGAAATGAGTGGCCATATTTTTTTTGCTGATGACTTTTATGGTTTTGACGATGCAATTTATGTATCACTTCGATTGGCGCAACTCCTATCGAGAACCGATCGAAAATTATCTGAACTAACTGCAGAAATTCCTGTTTACTATTCTACTCCAGAGATGCGTTTGGAATGTAGGGATGATGAAGAAAAGTTTAAAATTTCCCAAAAAGCAAATGAATATTTTACAGCAAACTATAATTGCAATACAGTAGATGGAGTAAGAATTAAGTTAGATGATGGTTGGGGTCTCGTTCGTGCCTCTAATACGCAACCCGTAATTGTTTGTCGATTTGAAGCTAAATCTTTGCAGCGTATGGAAGAAATACAAAATGAAATATTAGATAAACTGGCGGAATTTGGAGAAATAGCACTTGAACATTGCTGATTTAATACCTGAATATAGAAGTGAAATTAATAATGGATTAGCAGACATATATCCTCGTGGACCTATTTCACTTACTAAGCCTGTAGCTTATGTATTAAATGGTGGAGGAAAACGATTACGCCCCTTACTAACAATATTTTCAGCGGAAGCATGTGGAGGGACAAAATCTAGTGTGTTTTCTGCTGCTTTAGCCGTTGAAGTTTTACATAATTTCACACTGGTTCATGATGATATTATGGATCAAGATAGTATCCGTCATGGTCAGGAAACTGTTCACAATAAATGGGATGATGGTGTAGCTATTCTCACTGGTGATGCAATGCTTTCGTTGGCATTAAGATTGTTAAATGAAACACCGGTTGAATCTCATCTTCAAATGAAAATATTTATCGATGGGCTATTAGCTGTTTGTGAGGGACAGGCATTGGATAAAGAATTTGAAAACCAATCATCTGTTTCACTTGATGATTACATAAAAATGATTGACTTAAAGACTGGCTATTTAATTGGTTTGGCAGCAGAATTAGGTGCAGTTTCAACTGGAATGGATTCGGGAATATGCGAGAAAGTTAGAGATTATGGTAGATTAATAGGTCGAGCATTCCAAATTCAAGACGACTATTTAGAAATATTTTCAAATAGTTTAAATATGGGTAAATCATTGGAAAGCGATATTGTTTTAGGAAAAAAAACCTTTCTTATGATTCAAGCCTTAGAAAAAGATACTGACATTATAAATTCAGCTTTGGAGTTGGCTCGAAATAATTTTGAGAAGGGAATTGGGAATATAAGGTTGTATTTAGAAAATGAAGGGATTAAAAAGAGAGCTCAAGAGGAAATAAATAATATCCTCAAATTAGCAGATAATAAATTAAATGATTTACCAATTGATAAAGAAAAACTACTTTATTTTAGTAAAATAATTAAAAAAAGAGGTAATTAATGAGTGAAACTATATTCGAATTAGATACTATGCTCGATCAATCTGATATGAGAGGTGCAATTACAGAATTCCCCAATCAAATAAAAAAATCATTTTCAATCATGAGTACATGGAAAGCACGCCTAGAATATCGAAATATAGAAAATATTATGGTGCTAGGAATGGGCGGTTCTGCTATAGGTGGAGATGTTGCAAGGGTTTTAGCACAGAATGCTAATTCAGCGCCTATTATCATTAACAGATCTTACAATATTCCCGAGTGGGTTGGATCAAATACGCTAATATTGGCATGTTCTTACTCGGGTGGGACTGAGG
Source organism: uncultured Fidelibacterota bacterium (assembly GCA_913049525.1). Taxonomy (GTDB): domain Bacteria; phylum Fidelibacterota; class Marinisomatia; order SCGC-AAA003-L08; family D37C17; genus D37C17. Next base: position 15,041 of record CAJWYZ010000005.1, read on the forward strand.
AAACTTTGAGTGCATTCGCACAATGCAGAGAACGAAACTGTCCCATTATTGTTATTTCAACTGGTGGGATAATTACTGATTATGCAGATAAGTATGACTTAGATAGGATACATATTCCTAGCGGCTATCAACCGAGAGCAGCACTGGGTTTTTCTTTTTCTCTGATTCTAATTCTTCTAAATCGATTGGGTTTTGTACAAAATCAAATTGTAGAAATGGTCGAAAAATCTATTGAATCATTGGAGTTATTATCAATAGAAATGAACAAAGATGAAAATAAAGCACTCGCAATAGCTGAAAATATTCATACTACCTGTCCAATCATTTATGGAAGTGAAGAATTAACATGGGTGGCTGCATTGCGGTTTAGAGGGCAATTGGCTGAAAACGCAAAAATGCTGTCCTTTCATAACCATTTTCCAGAACAAAATCATAATGAAATTGAAGGCTGGACAGTAAATAAAGATATAATGAATAGATTCTCAATTATTTGGTTAAAAGATGAAGATGATCATTCTGGCACACAGGCTCGGATGCAGATTTCTTCTGCCCTACTTGAGTCAAGTGCTGGCAGTCAATTAGAAATAAGTCAGACTGGAAAAAACAGAGTCGAACGATTGTTGAAATTAATCCATTTTACTGATTGGATTAGTTATTATGCCGCTCTTCTTAATAATGTCGACCCAACTCCAGTAAACCGTATCCAAGAATTAAAATTAAAAATATCCGAAGGAAAATAATATCTTATTGTTTGTCCGACGAGAAACATGTAAATTATCAATATGAATCTAGTAGAAGTTAAACGTATTTCTTATTATCCACCTTCAAAGGGTTATGCTGTATTATTACAGGAAAAGGATACTAATCGAAGTCTTCCTATAATTGTAGGAAGCAATGAAGCTCAGGCAATTGCTCTTTATCTTGAAGGAGTGGATATGCCGCGACCAATGACTCATGATCTATTAATAAATGTTCTAGATCTCCTTGAAAGTGATATAAAACAGGTTACAATTGCACGCATGAAAAATGGAACATTTTTTGCAGAAATTGAGGTTTCAAATTCACAAGTTGGAGATATAATGATTGATTCTCGTCCGAGCGATGCAATAGCTGTTGCCTTGCGAACCATGACACCTATTTATGTTTCAGATGAAGTTATGGAAAGAGCTGGAATAGATAATCTTTCAACTGGTAGTGAAATTGCTGAAACAGTATCATCAGATGAATTACTAAAAGAAACAGCTGATGAAGGTTCGGCGATAGAAAACCTAGCCGAGGCATTAGAAAAAGCTATTTCAGAAGAAGAATATGAAGTAGCTGCTCGATTGAGAGATAGAATCAAGCAGTTAGAGAAAAAGTCAACTCCCCAATAAAAAATTAATTGCACGCTGAGCGCCATCTTGTTCAGCAGATTTTTTTGTTGAACCAATTCCTCTCCATGATTTATCAGGAGAAATTACCACTTTAATAATAAAAGTTTTTTCATGCTCTGGTCCGTGTGAATCAAGAATGGTGAATTGAGGAGTGGGTAAATTATTACTATGGCAATATTCGATTAATTGTCCTTTATAATTTAAATCTCCGTCAGCTAAATGTTCAGATAGGCACAATGTTCGTTTAATGAATTTAGAAACTTCTTTAAATCCTCCATCGAGATAAATAGCACCCACAATTGCTTCATAAACATCGGATGCAATATTAGTTATCACTTTTGGATCATTTATGTTTACACTTTGTTCAATGCGGATCACATTCATTACATTTAGTTTTTTGCCAAGCATTGAGAGAAAATCTCGGTTAACTAATGACGATCTTTTTTTTGTAAGAGTTCCCTCGTCAGATTGAGGATATTTTCTAAAAAGCCAAATGGATACAGTTTGATCTATTATCGCATCACCAAGAAATTCTAAGCGTTCATAATTCCCCTCAGAATGGTTTTGAATGGAACGGTGGGTTAAGGCTTTTTCAAGATAATAAGTATCGCTGAAAGTGTATTGGAGTTGTTTTTCGAAATGTTTGATTCTCGAAGTCTTCTTCGATAATAATGATTTAATGTTTCGAATAAAGTTCAATTTTCAAAAGATTTAAAAATTACAACAGCATTATGTCCGCCAAACCCAAAGGTATTAGACATTGCGTATTGAATATCTTTTTCAACCGCAGAGTTAGGTACATAATTTAAATCGCATTCTGGATCTGGTGTTTTATAATGTATGGTAGGGGGTAAAAAATTATTTCTGATGCTTAAAATAGATGCCACTGCTTCAATTCCTCCTGCAGCTCCAAGCAAATGTCCAGTCATAGATTTGGTTGAGCTAATAGAAAGTGTTTTTGCATGGTTTCCAAATGCAGATTTAATTGCCTTTGTTTCAATTCTATCATTAAATGGTGTTGATGTACCATGAGCGTTAATATAATCAATATCTTCTGGCTGACATATTGCATCTTCCATTGCCCGTTTCATTGCTCTTATTGCACCATCTCCATCAGGAGCAGGCATTGTAAGATGGTGAGCATCGGCTGTTGCACCATATCCAACTAATTCACCAAGGATTTCTGCTCCTCTCTTACGAGCATGTTCTAATTCTTCAAGCACGATAATACCAGCACCTTCTCCCATTACAAATCCATCTCTTTCTACATCAAATGGACGGTTGGCAGTTTCTATATCGCCATTTTTTGAAAGGGCTTTCATATTGGCAAATCCAGCAACTGCCATGGGAGTGATAGATGCATCTGAGCCACCCGTAATTATTACATCCGCATCGCCATATTTTATCATTCTAAGGGAATCACCTATTGCATGACTAGCAGTAGCACATGCAGAAACTACACAGTAATTTGGTCCCTTGAAACCGTATTTTATCGATACCTGCCCAGAGGCAATATCGGATATCATAGATGGAATGAAAAATGGGCTGACCCTACGAGGGGAATTAAGCAGTCTTGAATGTTGTTCTTCAAAGGTATTCAATCCACCAATTCCTGAACCAATAATTACTCCTATGCGATTTTTATCAATCTGGTCGTCATCAATTCCTGCCTGATCAACTGCTTCAGTGCTGGCAATCAATGCCATAGCCGTAAATCGATCCATTCGGTTCAGATCACGTTTTTCAAAATAGTCCTCAAGAGTAATTTTGAGTTCTCCAGCAATATGAACACTGAAGTTACTGGAATCAAACAAGGTGATGGAGCTAATCCCATTGGATCCATGTTTTAATCCGTTATAAAATTCTTGGGTAGAATTACCAATGGGAGACAGAACACCTGTTCCCGTAACAACGACACGCCTTGACATCTTATTGTTTAATTAAGCTTAGTCGAGATATAATCAACCGCTTGACCAACAGAAAGTAAGCCTTCAGCTTCCTCATCAGGAATTTCAATAGCAAACTCTTCTTCAAACTGCATAATAAGCTCAACAGTATCTAGAGAATCAGCGCCAAGATCATCAATAAATTTTGCTTCCATTGTGATCTTACTGTCTTCGACACCTAATTTGTCGATGATGATTTCTTTTACTTTATCGTATTGTTCAGACATGTTACACTATCTCCTTTTTATTATTATATCATTACCATTCCGCCATCCACATTAAATGTTTGACCTGTGATATATCCGGCGTCATCAGATGCAAGAAAACAAACTAAGTTTGCTACATCATCCGGAGTACCCAGTCTCCCAAGAGGAATAGAGGATTTCATTTTTTCTTTTACGTCATTATTCAGTTCATCAGTCATATCAGTTGTGATATATCCAGGTGCAACTGCATTTACAGTAATATTGCGTGAGCCTAACTCTTTAGCCATTGATTTTGTTAACCCCATTATACCCGCTTTTGATGCTGCATAATTACTTTGACCTGCATTACCGATTTGACCTATTACTGAAGTAATATTAATTATTCTGCCAGCTTTATTTTTTATCATTGGGCGGGCAACTGATTTTATCCCGTTAAAGCACCCTTTAAGATTTATACTCATCACTTCGTCCCAATCGTCTTCTTTCATACGCATGATAATATTGTCTCTGGCAACCCCTGCATTGTTGACTAATATATCAATATGACCCCATTTTTCATTTGCACTTGAAATTATTTCAGCAAAAGAATCTAAACTTGAGACATCCCCAGTTATACTTTCAGCAATACCACCTTGGGATGTAATTCTTTCTTGCACAATTTTCAGCTTATCAGCATTTCGTGCAATTAAAATAATTTTAGCACCACAACTGGAAAGTTGAGTCGCGATTGCTTCTCCGATGCCTCTGGAGGCACCAGTGACAATAGCCACCTTTTCGTTTAAATTATAACACTTCACAAGCTTTCAGATTTTCTAATTTATTACAAGTGAAAGTATTTGATTCTGGGAAAATACGTTTATTTAAACCTTTTAGGACATTTCCAGGACCAACTTCATAAAAGTCGGTTATACCCTCTTTTTTAAGGTTCAAAATCGTATCACACCATAATACTGGATTTTCTAATTGATTGATCATATTATTTTTAATTTTTGCTGCATCAGTAAAAGGGGTAGCGGATACATTTTGAAAAACGGGAATATTAGCATTATTAAAAGTAATAGAATTCATTATTTCTAACAATGGTTGACGTGCAGGGGACATCAACGGGGAGTGAAATGCACCAGAAACAGTCAATGCTAATGCTCTTCTGACACCAATTTCTTTTGCGGTGTTTATAGCATTTTCTACAGATTTAAGTTCACCTGAAATAACTATTTGTCCAGGTGCATTAATATTTGCCGGGACAACAACCCCATCCTGTTTACAAATAATTTTTATCTGCTGATCATCAGCTCCCAAAATTGCAGCCATTGTACCCGGAGAATTCTTTCCAGCATTTGCCATTTCGGTAGACCGTACTTTAATGATTTTTAATGCATCCTCAAAAGAAATAACATTAGCAGAAACCAATGCAGAGAATTCACCCAAACTATGACCTGCAACCGCATCTGGTTTAATATCTTTATCTTTGAGAAATTTATCAACTATTACTGAGTGAACAAATATTGCAGGTTGAGTATATTGTGTTTGTTTTAAAATGTCATCTGGACCATTAAATGATATTTCCTGCAAAGCAAATCCAAGCAAATCTGATGCGTTATTGTACACTTCTTTTGCATATTCAGAATTGGAATAAAAGTCTTCTCCCATTCCAACATATTGAGAGCCTTGCCCGGGGAAAAGAAAAGCATTATGCATGCGTACTCATTCCCCATTTTAAGTACATAGCGCCCCAGGAAAATCCTGCACCAAACGTTGATAACATTACGTTGTCTCCCTGCTTTAACCTATTATTTTCATAGGCTTCTGCAATACATATTGGTAATGTTGCTGACGTTGTATTCGCATAAGTATCGATATTTATCATTATTTGAGATTCTTTTAACCCAAGTCTTTTTGCTGTAGCATCAATAATACGTTTATTTGCCTGATGTGGAATAAATAAAGATATATTATCACCGCTGAGATTATTCCGCGTGGCAACTTCATATGAAATATCTGCCATTCCTCTAACTGCGAATTTATAGACTGTTTTTCCATCTTGCCAAACATAGTGTGATTTATTTGTGATAGTTTCATGACTGGCTGGATTCAAGCTTCCTCCTCCATCAACTTTTAAATATTCTCCACCTGAGCCATCAATTCTTAATTCGGAATCAATAATTCCAAACTCTTCTGACGGTTCAAGAAGAACGGCGCCTGCACCATCTCCAAAGAGAATACAAGTATTTCTATCTTCATAATTTAAAATCGAACTCATTGTATCTGCTCCGATGACTATTACTTTTTTAGATCGACCTGATTCGATCAAAGCAGCACCGGATTCCAAGCCAAATAAAAACCCTGAACAAGCTGCAGATAGGTCATATCCCCAAGCGTTTACTGCATTAATATTTTTTTGAATAAGTGCAGCTGAACAAGGAAGGATCATATCAGGAGTAACCGTGGCAACAATTATTGTATCTATTTCTTCAGGAGATATATTATGATTTTTCATTAAATTATGAACAGCATTAGTAGACATCTCTACAGTCGCTTCTCCTTTTTGCACCTTTCGTCTTTCACGAATTCCAGTCCGAGATTGAATCCATTCATCACTTGTGTCAACAAGCTTTTCCATATCTTGATTGGTTATAACCTTTTTGGGAAGGTATTTACCAACAGCTGTAATATTTGCTTTAAACGGGGTTTGTTTCACTTATAGCGATGTCTTCATCAAAAATATCACTGTGTCTAGAAAGTCTATCAGCAATACCATCAATAAGTTTTTCCTCAACAGTTTTTTGCGCAGCAATTATTGAGTTTTTAATTCCTCTTTCAGAGGATGATCCATGGCATTTCATAACTACACCATTAATACCGAGTAATGGGGTCGCACCATGTTCTTCATGATCCAAAGTATTTTTAATATCTGTAAATACAGGAGTAATAATTGATGAAATATCATTGTCAGCAGAATGTACCTTAATTCGTTCCTGAATCCATCCCATCAAATGGGAAATAATTCCTTCAGTAAGTTTCAACACAATATTACCTGTAAAACCATCACAAATTACAACATCAGCTTTACCCTCTAAAATATAACGTGATTCAATGTTGCCAATAAAATTTCGCACATGTGTTTTTAACATGGGGTAAGCATTGGTCATAAGCTCATTACCTTTGTTTTCTTCTCGGCCAATATTTAGTAAAGCGACTTTGGGATTAGGTCTATTTTTGAGATGTTCAATATATGCACTTGCCATCAATGCAAATTGGACTAAATGTTGAGGTTTTGAATCTGCATTTGCTCCTGCATCACACAAAATAAACCCACCATTGTTCGTTGGAATAAAAGGAGCAAATGCTGGTCTGCGTATCCCGGGAATTTTTCCAATTAGAAATAGAGAAGAAGTTAGCAAGGCGCCGGTATTTCCTGCACTTACAGCAGCTTGAGCCTCACCATCCTTAACCAGTTGAATTGATTTTACTAGTGATGAATCAGGCTTTTCTCTAAATATACGAGATGCTCTTTCATCCATTCCTACAACTTCGTTTGTATGGATTATCGAAACATCGGATATATCTCGCGAGAGGCTTTTAATTGTAGTTTCAATTTGAGCCCTGTCGCCAAGAAGTATTATTTCTTCAGCTGAATCGCCATAATGATCTAAGTAGGAAAATACACCTTTTATATTGGATTCGGGTGCATTATCTCCACCAAATACATCTAATGCTATTTTCATACGCGGAAAAGCTTAACTTGCCTGAGCTGAAATGACGGGGCGTCCCTTATAGTACCCGCAGTTGTGACATGCTCTGTAGGGTAATTTTGGTTGACTGCATTGCGCACATATGCCCACTTGAGGGGTCGCACAATTCCAGTTTGTTCTGCGTTTTCTACTACGCGCTTTCGAATGTTTTCCTTTTGGTACTGCCATATTAAATAGTCCTTATAAATTAGGTTGATTACAAACTAACATAGCTAAGAAATTTAGTGTAATAAATGTAATGAGAACAAGAAAAAGTCAAATCCTATTTCTGACCAGAAGGTAATATGTCTAGCCATGTTTCCGCATGAGTGATTGATTCTATTTGTTTTTGAACAATTGAGGCCTTTTCTTTACTTTTAAAATTGCCAATTCTGACACGATACCATACTTGATCATCTTCATTTCTATAATGGCGTTGTATATACGCATCCATACCTTCTTCAATAAGTTTAAGTTGATCCAAACGGGCATGCTCTAAAGACGGCCAAGCGGCAACTTGAATTGTATAATGTACATTATCGATGTTTGTTGATTTTTTATTTTGTTTTTTTCTTGTTTTGGATTGCTGGTTAATATTTGTTTTCGCCCTAGTTTTTTTCTTAGGTTCGTTTACAGTTGAAATTTGCTTGGTAATATCTTCTTCAGGAATAGGCTTGGCAATTGCGACTTCTATTGTTTCTGCAATTGCCCTATAATAAAACATTTCTTCAGCGATCACT
>CAJWYZ010000006.1 GCA_913049525.1 uncultured Fidelibacterota bacterium
GAAAATTTGTGTGATGTGTATCCAACACTACAATACTTTGATGTATCAAATAATTTCATATGCCCTCCCTATCCTCATTGTTTCGAATATATTGGATATCAGAATACTCAGGCTTGTGACGATGCGACGCTAAATAACACCAATATTTCTTCTGGTGAGGTTTCCGATAATAGTGAGCTCATTTTTTTTCATAATAACTCGTCAGAATTACATTTAGAAAAATTTCATACTTATATTGATATTTTACAAGGTTTTATAGATAATAATGAAAGTATAAAGGGGATGGATCCTCTTGAAATCGGCAAGCAAGAATGGAAAAATATGAGGCTTGTTTCACTTGATCTATCCTCATTGAACTTAACCAATATTCCCATAAAAATTTGTGATGTGTACTCGAATCTTTCAATGCTTGACCTCAGTAATAACGCTATTTGTCTGCCCTACCCATCATGTATTGAAAGTGTGGGGTTTCAAAATATTGATGATTGTGAATATCTTTGTCCAGATAATTATTCAGAAATTGATGGAGAATGTTATTTTACAGAGCATCTAAAAATTCTGCAAGATATTATTGATAATAATCCGTCATTGGAGGGGAGGTCTCCGCTTGAAATTGGTGATACTGGTGGAATGCAAAATTGGATTGACGGAAAATTGAATCGACTGATTTTGGCTGGCAATCAATTGACTGCAATGCCGGAAAGTATTTGTGATGTTCATTCAAAATTATCTGCATTTGATATGACAAATAATTTTATTTGTCCGCCCTACCCATCATGTATTGAAAATGTGGGGTTTCAAAATATTGAGGATTGCACCCCTGCTTTTACCTACCCCGAAAGCCAGGTTGGCGGTGTGGAGTTTCAAAATAGTGATAATTGTGCCCCTGCTTTTTCCTGCCCCGAAGGCTATGTTGTTTTTGATTGTCAATGTTATTACTATGATGATTTACAGGTGCTCATTGATTTTACAAGAACCAATGTGGTAATTGCCGGATATCATCCACTATTAATCGGATATCAGGTTTGGAAAAATAGTCGGCTTCAACAATTAAATTTGGATGGAATTGGCATTACTAATGTGCCCGAAAGTATCAATAAACTGTATCAGCTTGAGTATTTAAATTTGAATAATAATAATCTAGAAGCTCTCCCAGAAAATTTGTGTGATGTGTATCCAACACTACAATACTTTGATGTATCAAATAATTTCATATGCCCTCCCTATCCTCATTGTTTCGAATATATTGGATATCAGAATACTCAGGCTTGTGACGATGCGACGCTAAATAACACCAATATTTCTTCTGGTGAGGTTTCCGATAATAGTGAGCTCATTTTTTTTCATAATAACTCGTCAGAATTACATTTAGAAAAATTTCATACTTATATTGATATTTTACAAGGTTTTATAGATAATAATGAAAGTATAAAGGGGATGGATCCTCTTGAAATCGGCAAGCAAGAATGGAAAAATATGAGGCTTGTTTCACTTGATCTATCCTCATTGAACTTAACCAATATTCCCATAAAAATTTGTGATGTGTACTCGAATCTTTCAATGCTTGACCTCAGTAATAACGCTATTTGTCTGCCCTACCCATCATGTATTGAAAGTGTGGGGTTTCAAAATATTGATGATTGTGAATATCTTTGTCCAGATAATTATTCAGAAATTGATGGAGAATGTTATTTTACAGAGCATCTAAAAATTCTGCAAGATATTATTGATAATAATCCGTCATTGGAGGGGAGGTCTCCGCTTGAAATTGGTGATACTGGTGGAATGCAAAATTGGATTGACGGAAAATTGAATCGACTGATTTTGGCTGGCAATCAATTGACTGCAATGCCGGAAAGTATTTGTGATGTTCATTCAAAATTATCTGCATTTGATATGACAAATAATTTTATTTGTCCGCCCTACCCATCATGTATTGAAAGTGTGGGGTTTCAAAATATTGATGATTGTACCCCCGCTTTTACCTACCCCGAAAGCCAGGTTGAAAGTGTGGAGTTTCAAAATATTGATGATTGTGCTCCTACTTTTGCCTGCCCCGAAGGTCATGTTATTTTTGATTGTCGATGTTATTACTATGATGATTTACAAGTTCTCATTGATTTTACAAGAACCAATGAGGTAATTACCGGATATCATCCACTATTAATCGGATATCAGGTTTGGAAAAATAATCGCCTTCAACAATTAAGTTTGGATGGAATTGGTATTACTAATGTGCCCGAAAGTATTAATAAACTATACCGGCTTGAGTATTTAAATTTGAATAATAATAATCTAGAAGCACTCCCAGAAAATTTTTGCTTAATATATCCAAATTTACAGAGCTTTCAAGTGACAAATAATTTGCTCTGTCCTCCATATTTGCAGTGTTTTGATTATATTGGAGCTCAGAATACTGACAGTTGCGAAAAAAGTTTTTGCCCCTATGGTTATTTTGATATTGATGGTGATTGTTATTTTGAAAAAGACATCTCCATTCTTAATGATTTTATATCACAAAACAAAAGTTTAGATGGGAGACAGCCACTTGAAATTGGGGTTCAAAAATGGAAAAATATGCGATTGTATTATTTGTATTTGGGGGTTAATGAGTTAACAACCATACCTGAAAGTATTTGTGAAATGTTGCCTGAATTAAAAATATTTAATATTTCCCAAAACAAAATTTGTCCGCCCTATCCAGACTGTGTAGAGCGGTATTTAGGTGAGCAGGATGCTAGAATGTGTCCTTAACCCGCCTCTGCCTGTGCTGCCGCTAGCCGGGCTATAGGTACGCGGAAAGGAGAACAGCTTACATAGTCCAGCCCCGATCTTTGAAAAAAATGAATAGACTGAGGATCTCCTCCATGCTCTCCACAGATTCCAATTTTCAATGATGCATTAACTGATCGGCCTTTTTCCACCCCCATTGTAACCAGGCTACCTACACCCTCTTTGTCGATGGATTGAAAAGGATCTCCTGCCAATATATTTTGTTCTAAGTACTCAGGCAGAAAACTGCCTATATCGTCTCTAGAAAATCCAAAGGTTGTCTGAGTGAGATCGTTGGTTCCAAAAGAAAAAAACTCTGCTTCCTTTGCAATTTCATCTGCAGTGGCACAAGCCCTTGGAAGTTCAATCATGGTGCCCACTAAATAATCAATTTTTACCTTGTTTTTTTCTTGTACTTGATTCGCCATGGCATCAATAATTTTTCTTTGGTGTATAAACTCTGAAACTGAGCCTACCAGGGGCACCATGACCTCTGGATAGGGAGTGGTGCCCTCCATTATTAATTCAGCTGTAGCCTCAAAAATTGCCCTGGCTTGCATTTCTGTAATTTCAGGGTAAGAAATCCCTAGTCGACAACCCCTGTGCCCCAACATTGGGTTCAATTCATGTAAGTGTTCAATCCGTGCATCTAATTTATTTCGAGACATATTTAGAGCTTGAGCTAATTCCTGTATTTGTGAATTTTCCTGTGGAAGAAATTCATGCAGCGGGGGGTCCAATAGGCGAATGGTTACCGGGTAGGGTGCCATGGTTTTAAGGATTTCATAGAAATCAGATTTCTGATGGGATAATAATTTCATGATAGCCTTCCTCCGATCCTCATCATTTTCAGCTATAATCATTTCCCGTATGGACATGATGCGTTCCGGGTTAAAAAACATATGCTCTGTGCGACATAGTCCAATGCCCTGGGCTCCAAATTCAAGTGCCTGTTTCGCTTCTATTGGACTATCTGCATTGGTTCGAACTCCCATAGCTCTATGTTTATCTACCAACTCCATCAGTTTTTTAAAAAAAATATTGGACTGTAAGTCCGCAGCCTTTAATGGAATTTCTCCTGCATATATATTTCCTGTGCTGCCATTCAAGGTGATCCAGTCTCCTTCTTTTAAAAGAGTCCCGTTGCTGGAAAGTGTTTTTTCAATGGCGGAAATTTGTATTTCGGAACATCCCACCACACAGCATTTTCCCCATCCTCTGGCAACTAGGGCTGCATGGGAAGTCATGCCGCCACGCGCCGTGAGAACCGCCTGTGAAGCATACATGCCATGAATATCTTCAGGAGATGTTTCTTTCCTAACTAAAATGACTTTTTTTCCATCATTATGCCAGTTTTCCGCATCATCTGCTGTGAATACAATCTGTCCTGATGCCCCTCCTGGTCCTGCCGGTAATCCTGTGGCCATAATGGAAAAATCTTTTTCAATATCAGTATCCAGTGTAGGATGCATTATTTCATCTAATTGCCCTGTATTAACCCGCATTATTGCTGTTTTTTCTTCTATCATTCCAGATTCTAACATTTCTATTGCCATGCGGATTGCCGCAGCGCCATTTCGTTTTCCTGTGCGCGTTTGTAACATCCATAGTCGGCCATTTTGAATAGTAAATTCAATATCCTGCATATCATGGTAGTGGATTTCCAGACGCTGTTGAATGGCAGCTAATTCAGCATAAATGGTTGGCATATTATTTTCCAATGTTGGCAAACTTTCATCACCACCAATTCGACTGGATTCATTTAATGGGTTGGGGGTGCGCAATCCCGCCACCACATCTTCCCCTTGTGCATTCTGCAGCCATTCCCCATAAAATTTATTTTCTCCTGTGGCGGGATTGCGAGTAAACGCTACCCCTGTTGCGCAGTCCTCGCCCATATTTCCAAATACCATTGCCTGTATATTCACAGCAGTACCCCATTCGCTGGGGATATTTTCTATATTACGATAATGGGCTGCTCGTTTGCCATTCCAAGATTTAAAAACTGCGGTAACGCTCCCCCAAAGTTGAGTATGTGGATCATCTGGAAATTCTTGTCCTAAATGTATTTTGATGGTTTCCTTGAATTTTTCACAAAGACATTTAAGATCCTCCGCATCTAAATCAGCGTCATTTTTTACCTTTTTCTTAAGTTTTAAATTTTCCAAAAGTGCTTCTAATTTTTCACGGATTCCTTCCCCCTCCCCTGGCCCTATATCGGCAGCTTTCTCCATTACCACATCTGCATACATTGTAATTAGACGACGGTAGGCATCATAAGCAAAACGCTCATCCCCTGATTTCTGAATCAGCCCGGGAATCGTTTGGGATGTTAGGCCAATATTTAGCACCGTCTCCATCATGCCGGGCATGGACTGGCGGGCTCCTGAGCGCACAGAAACCAATAGTGGGTTATTGCTATCACCAAATGTATGCCCCATGATGCTTTCTATTTGATGAAGATTATTTTCTACCTCATTTGTTAAATCTGCCGGGTATTCTCCTTTCTGCATAAAATATGTACAGACATCGGTGCTAATAGTAAATCCTGGGGGTACGGGGATTCCCAATATGGTCATTTCTGCCAGATTGGCGCCCTTACCTCCAAGTATATTTTTGTCAGAAGCAGAACCATCTGCTTTTCCATCTCCAAAGAAATAGACTGTTTTCATAAATGTAATCCTTACCTGGTATGGCTTAATTGTGGGGGAAATTTACAGGTCTTTAATTAAAATGACCAAGATATTGAGAGGTTTTACTAAAGGGGGAATATAAAACCATATTCTTAGCAACAATACATTTGAAATCTGCGAGTCTCTTAATAAAAATACATTCACGCATATTACATTTTTTCTCAATTCCTTCTTTGTGCTACATACAAATAACCCTGTATATTTGAACCTACATTAATAGAGGAAATTAACATTGAAAATTGAAAGAATGAATAAGGGCAGTTGGGGTAAAATCCGTGCATTTTTTGATTTACAGACAGAAGATGGATTTACGCTTAAAGGTTTTAAGCTGGTAGAAGGTATAAATGGATTGTTCGTAGGATTCCCCAGCCAAAAGGGAAGTGATGAGGAATATCATGATACCGTTTGGGCTGACCGTGACATAAAGGAACAGGTAAATCAATTGGCAATAAAAACGTATGGTCAGGAAGTTATGGCAACCCCTCCCGATATGGACAATAATGATTTTCCACCTCCTCAGCCTGAAATGGCTGATGCTTCGGTTGCTACACCATTTTCTGATGAAGATGTTCCTTTTTAATATCGATTAAATGAAAGAAATCGTCTTAGTAGGGGCCGGCGGTTTCATCGGCGCATCTCTTAGATATCTCACGTCAACCTGGCTAACTCAGTTTAACCAATTCGGTTTTCCTGTGGGCACCTTTTCTGTTAATTTGATTGGCTGTACCCTCCTGGGTATTTTTGTTGGATTGGGATTAGAAAAAAATTCTACTTTACCCTTAAAGGAATTTGCTGCCATTGGTGTCTTGGGTGGCTTCACTACATTTTCAACATTTGGACTAGAATTATTTGAAATGCTACAGGCGGGTTATTTTAAAATGACCGCCATTTATGGACTGGGCAGTATAGTATTGGGGCTCGGCGGTATTGGCCTAGGAATTCTCATTACACGGTAATTAAACAAACAGGCTCTAAAAAACACATGAAAAATGAACAGGCAATGGGCGCCAATGAATCCGGCCTTTTTCAAACTCACCGTTCTGATACATGGTGGCTTGAACCATTTTTAACAGGGTTAGGATTTTTAAGTTTTGTCATTTATACCACCTGGGCCATGTTCCAGGGTGATTATTACTGGTTCAGCGCAGGACATGAAGGTTTTGGCGGATACCTGTCACCCTTTTATTCACCATTACTTTTTATTGAAGAAAGCGCTGCTGGTTCTGCTCCACTACTCCATGCATGGTTTGGCTCCTGGCCGGAATGGATGCCTAACCTTATTCCTGTAACCCCTGCCATCCTGATTTTAGCCGGACCTCTTTCCTTTCGCCTCACTTGTTATTATTACCGAAAATTTTACTACCGCTCATATTTTCTTTCGCCTCCAGCTTGCGCAGTAACCGGTGTGCCCCAAAAAGATTATAAAGGTGAAACAGTATTGTTGGTTGTACAGAATCTACATCGTTTCACCCTCTACATAGCCATTGGTTTTGTAGCAGTTTTATCATACGACGCATTCCTCTCCTTTTTTCGGAATGGAAAAATTGGCGTGGGGGTGGGGTCTATTATCCTGCTTTTAAACCCAATTTTCCTGGCAGGCTATACTTTCGGTTGCCATGCATTCCGGCATCTCAGTGGGGGTAGGCACGATTGCTTTACCTGTCCAAAGGGTAAAGAAAAAGTGCGTTTTAAAATCTGGCAGAGTGTTTCTTGGTTGAATGGCAGGCATATGTTCTGGGCCTGGATCAGCATGGTATGGGTGGCGCTGACAGATATTTATGTGCGATTAGTGTCCAAGGGAATTTGGACGGACTTCAGCACCTGGGGAAATTAAAATGGATTATTCAGATATTCAGACTATAGAACATGATGTATTGGTTGTTGGTGCTGGCGGTGCTGGAATACGGGCAGCTATTGAATGTGCTAGCGGGGGACTAAGTACAGGAATTATATCGAAATCACTGCTTGGAAAAGCCCATACCGTCATGGCCGAGGGTGGCATTGCAGCATCTCTGGGTAATATTGATTCTCGGGATAATTGGAAAATCCATTTTCGTGACACCATGCGGGGTGGAAAGTTTTTAAATCAATGGAGGATGGCAGAGCTCCATGCCAAACAGGCGCCGGATCGAGTGCGTGAATTGGAAGAATGGGGTGCTGTATTCGATCGCACCGACAAAGGGCTCATCAACCAGCGGAACTTCGGCGGACATCGCTATCCCCGCTTGGCTCATGTAGGTGACCGCACCGGATTGGAAATTATCCGCACACTCCAAGATTTTTGCGTGCATCACGGCATATCCACCCATATGGAATGTACTGGATTGGATATTATATTAGATGAGGGTAAAGTTTCAGGGTTACTTGCTTACTGGCGGGAAACCGGCCGCTTTGTATTATTTAAAGCCAAGGCAATCATACTAGCTACCGGTGGTGGTGGAAAGGCCTGGAAGGTAACTTCCAACTCTTGGGAGTATACTGGTGATGGTCTTGGAATGGCATACCGTGCAGGGGCAGAATTGATGGATATGGAATTTACACAATTTCATCCCACGGGCATGGTTTGGCCGCCATCCGTTAAGGGAATCTTGGTCACTGAGGGTGTAAGAGGAGATGGTGGGGTTTTGTTAAACAGTGAGGGTGAACGCTTTATGTTTAATTATATTCCGGAAAAATTTGCCAGTGAAACTGCTGATACTGAAGAAGAAGCATCCCGTTGGCTTGATGGTGACCGTGAAGCCCGCCGTCCGCCTGAACTCCTAACCCGGGATGTAGTTGCCCGTGCCATTAAAAAAGAAGTTGAAGCTGGTAGGGGCTCTCCTAATGGTGGTGCTTTTTTGGACATCGCATCCCGAAGGCCGGCTGAATTTATAAAAAAGAAGTTGCCATCAATGTATCATCAGTTTAAGGAACTGGCAGAAATAGATATTACCGAAGAGCCAATGGAGGTGGGTCCCACTCTACATTATTTTATGGGTGGCATCCGGGTAAACAGTGACAGCCAACAGACGAATGTCCCCGGGTTATTTGCCTGTGGTGAATGTGCCGGCGGCATGCATGGGGCTAATCGTTTGGGGGGTAACTCGCTTTCTGACCTTTTGGTATTCGGAAAACTGGCTGGGGACGGCGCTACCGATTATATAAATAGTCTCACTGGTCAATTAAAATGTAGCAACGAAGAGGTGGGTAAAATTATTAAAGGTGCAACGGACATGCTGAATAGGGAGGAGGGGAAAAATCCCTATCTGGTACATGAAAAATTACAGAGTATAATGCAGACGTTTGTGAGCATTGTCCGCACCGGTGAAGAATTGGAAGCCGGTTTGGATAAGCTGCAGGAATTAAAAGCTGATATTAAAAAAGTATCTGCCCATGCTTCTGCTCAATATAATCCTGGATGGAATGAGGCATTGGATTTAAAAAATCTCATTGTTACTGCCGAAGCTGTTACCCGGGCGGCTCTGATCCGGCAAGAAAGCCGTGGGGCCCATACCCGCCTTGATTTTGCAGGTGAACATGAAGAGGGATTGGAATATAATATTGTAATTAAAAGGACGGATTCCGGGATGTCCGCTGAAAAAGTTAAGCGGGAAAACCCTCCAAAAGAATTAGCCGATATTGGTTTTGCTTCATTAGCGGAATTGGAGGGAGGCGAAATTGGAGCGTAAGTTTAATATATGGCGGGGGAGTGCGGAAAAGGGTGAATTTAAAACGTACAGTATAAAATTAGAACAGGGCATGGTAGTCCTAGATGCTATTCACCGTATCCAGACGGAACATTCAAATGATCTGGCTGTCCGTTGGAATTGTAAGGCGGGAAAATGTGGTTCCTGCAGTATGGAAATAAACGGTCGCCCAAAATTATCCTGTATGACTCGAATGAATGAGTTTGCAGAAGATGATATTATTACTATCCAGCCCTTGAAAACATTTCCCATTATTAAAGATCTGGTTACAGACGTTTCCTGGAATTATAAGCAGAATAAAATGATTCCGCCCTTTAAGCCGCGGGTGAAAAAAAATGGCAAGGACCATGTCATGTTTCAGCAGGATGTCGAGCGAATTCAGGAATTTAGAAAATGTATTGAATGTTATCTCTGTCAGGATGTTTGCCATGTTCTCCGGGATCAGGATAAGAAGGAGGGGTTTGTCGGTCCGCGCTTTATGGTCCGCTTAGCTTCACTGGAAATGCACCCATTGGATAGGGGGGACCGCATTCCTAAAATAAAAAATGAGTTTGGATCGGGTATGTGTAATATCACCCGCTGCTGTACGGATGTCTGCCCCGAACATATTCAGATTACGGATAATGGGATTATTCCCTTAAAGGAAAGGGTGGTGGACCGCTTTTATGATCCGATTATGTGGATTTATAATAAATTGCTTGGAATTGACACACAAAATAGGAATAAAGATTAAACAAAATGGCTAATAGGGGCCTCTTTTTTAATCCCCTCCTTGGTTTCTTTAAAATTAAGCTTTATTCTTAATATATTTTCTCTTTACGGTAGGGGTAGGGCCATGGGGATAGTCTTTATTCCGGATCTTTAATGTGAGGTAAGCTCAAACTTCACCGGTACCGTTTGCCAAACACCCACTTTTTTATCCCGCTGTTGGGCTGGTTTCCATTTAGATTTTTTTACTGCAGCTAATGCGGCTTCATTCAACCCTGTATTGGGAATTCCTTTTTGAACCCATGCTTCAGTTACATTGCCCTTGGCATTTATAAAAAACTGGATATACACCGTTCCCTCAATTCCCGCTTCCTGAGCAATTTCAGGATATACCGGCCTAATTGGAATTTTTGGTTTTGGTGCTTTATCATAGGGAATAAATTTTACATTGGGGCCTTCTGATGGAGGGGGTGGCGGCGCATCCCAATCTTCAAAATCATCAAAATCCGTATCTTCAATAGTAATGTCTTCATCAAAAAATTCATCTTCCGAAGCTACTGGTACTGAAGGCCTCGCTGGTGGTTCGGGAATTTTTATCTGCTCGGTTTGAGGAATATCAAACGTTTCTATTTCATCAACAACTGTAAAATTACTGCGCTCCCCTTCTCCCAAAAACCGGGGGAAAAAATAAAACATAAAAGTTAAAAATAGGATTACCCCAATGGTAACTTCCCGAATTCGAACAGGATAATGGACTAATAATGGGTCGGTTCGAATAATCATGGTTAGGGCGCTTTCGTAAGGGCAGAATAGCTGAGTTTTAATGCGTTTGCTGTTCGAAGTTGGGTATGAATATCAGTAATAAGTTTCATTGTTGTTTTTTCATCAGACTTCAATGAAACTGTAATTTTAGGGTCTTTGGCTATCTTGTTGTACATTAACCCGGATAGATTATTAATATTAATAATGCGGTCGTCCACCGAAACGAGACCGTCTTTTGTTGCCCATACATAGGAGGTGTGTCGTTTACTTTCCAGCTTTTCAATCATTTTTGCCCGGGGCATAATAATATCCAGCCCTTCATATTCTCGCATTACGGTTGTCACCATGAAAAATATCAGGAGCATAAAAATAATGTCCGGCATGGATGAGGTGGATATTTCTTTACTGGTATGCGTTTTTCTTTCTATTTTCATATTATATTAAAATGCGGGCGGGTTTGCTATTGATATTTTTGTGGCTTTAGCTTCCTTTAACTGGTCTAGCACTTTAAGGTAGTCTTGATATTTGGTTCTAGGGTGTGTCTGAACAGAGAAAATGAGGTTTGGATTACCCGCAAGTTTCTTTTCCACTTTTCCCTTGATGTCATTAACCTTGGTTGGTTTATCATCCAACAAAACTTTTCCACTTTCATTCATAAGAATATTTACAATATTTTTTCGGTTTACTTCAAGCTCATTTCCTTCAGATGGTAGGACTAGGCTAATGCCCTTGTCCATAGAAATAGTGGTGGTCACCAGAAAAAATACCAGCAATAAAAATGCTATATCCGCCATGGAAGACGAATTTATTTCCTGCATGGGTCTTCTTTGTTTTTTAATCATACCCTTTTGGGGGAAGTTTTAAGCTTTATCACCATCCTTTATGGCGTGAAGAAGGGCGGTTGTGCTTTTTTGAAGGGTGACAATCTGGTTATCAATAATATACAATACTGCATTTTGGAATATCTGCAAGACCACGGCCACCACCAAGCCAAACGCCGTTGTTAGCAGGGCAACTGAAATGCCGCCAGCTACAACCGCAGGAGAAATATCGTTTGCCATCTTTATAT
Organism: uncultured Fidelibacterota bacterium; assembly: GCA_913049525.1. Lineage (GTDB taxonomy): Bacteria > Fidelibacterota > Marinisomatia > SCGC-AAA003-L08 > D37C17 > D37C17. The sequence continues at coordinate 11,691 of CAJWYZ010000006.1, forward strand.
CATTAAAAGCCTGTATCATTCCCCAAACCGTTCCCAAAAATCCCAACATGGGGGCTGTTGCAATGCAGAGTGAAATCCAAGTCATGTTTTTTTCCATGGATGCCATCTCAATACTTCCAGAATGATCCAAAGCATGTTCGGCCTCATCCGCGCCCAGCCTTGCTCTATCTAGGGCAGATAAACATAAATTTGCAACAGGGCCTACGGCGCCTTCGCACTGTGTTTTTGCAGAATCAATTCCTGATTGTTTCACTGTTTCAGCAACTTCATAGGCAAAGTCTTCATTGCTTGATAAGCCTTTAAATAGATGGTATAAGCGCTCAATTACGAACACAAAACCAATAATGAAAATAAATAAAATGGGCCACATGAACCCGCCACCATCAATAAATAATTGAACCATTATTCTTATCCTTTTTAATTACGAATTAATTGAAATTCTAATGTAGAAATTAGTCTATAAAATTAGGGGTATTATTCCATTTGATAAAGAAAATTTTCTTATTTATTCTGAGACGGGATCTTGAGAATATAATGCGCCAATCAATTCTTTAGCCTCGTCAAAGTGAAGTAATGCTTTCTGTGCTTGTTTATCCGTATCTAACAATTTTTTGTATAAAAATTCTTTTCCCCATATGCTACTGGCTACATTGGCTAATATTCTGTTTTCAATATATGCCCAATTTTCTTCTAATTCTTCTGTTTCAAAATCTATTTCTTGATTTTTTAACCATAGAAAAAATTTGTTTCGTTGTTTGTTTTTCAATTGATAAGAGGTTGTGAAATCTTCAAATGTTTTATATTTTCCCTCAATCTCGTTCTTTAATTCTCCAGCAAACTGAAAGGTTGGTCGATCGGGGTGAAATAAAATTTCTCGAGTACTTTCATTAAAGTCTAAATTCATTTCAGAAAAAATATCTGGTGTTATTCCTCCGCCGCCATAAACATTTCTTCCTTTTTTGGTGGTAAAAATAGGTTTCTCTGCTAGCGTAGAATCTGTGGCTTCTCGACTATCTTTTCCCAGGTCGGTGTAGTAGTCTCCAATATCTTCATAGGGTCGCTGGATTAACCTCCCTGATGGCGTGTAATATCGAGCAATAGTAATACGTGCTGCTGAGCCATCCCTAAGAGGATATTGCCGTTGTACCAGCCCCTTGCCAAAGCTGGTTTCACCTACTACTAGCCCCCTGTCTAGGTCTTGAAATGCACCAGATACTATTTCACTAGCGCTGGCAGACCCTCTATTTATAAGAACCACAACCGGATAGTCTTTATCAAGGCTGCTTTTTCGGGCACGATATACTTCTGTTGATCCGGAAATTTTACCTTTCGTAAATAAAATAGTATCTCGTGAAGAAACAAACATATCCACAATGCTGATAGCCTGATCCATCATTCCCCCTCCATTGTTTCTAAGATCCAGTAAAAGCTGCTTCATGCCCATATTTTCTAGCTTCGAAAGGGATTCATCAATTTCTTTTGCCGTGGCCCTAGCAAACCGACCCACTTTAATATATCCTGTTTCATCATCAACCATGAATGATGCCATCACGCTCACAATGGGAATTTTATCTCTTACTAGGGTTACATCAAAATCTTCATCCATTCCGGGGCGGGAAATGGTAACGTCAACGGGCGTTCCTTTTGGACCGCGCAATTTTTCCATCACATCTTTTTGGGTGATTTTGTATGCCGATTTATCATTAATGCGCACTATTTTGTCACCAGTCTGAAGCCCCGCCCTATCTGAGGGGGTTCCTGGGATGGGAGAAATAACGGTAATATATCCCTCCAAAATATTAAATTCAATACCAATACCTTCAAAGGCTCCATCAAATTGTTCATTAATTAGTTCAAATTGATCAGACGAAATATAGCTGGAATGGGGGTCTAATTTGTCTAACAGGCCAATAATGGCGCCCTCTAGAATATCGTTCATATCCACATCTTCCACATAATTTTCACTAACTAGGCGAATAATTTGGGTGAGTGTTTTCATTTTTTGAAATTGATCTTTGGCGGTATCAGACCTAAAACCCCACAGAAGCACTGCTCCTAAAAATACTAAAAATAAATATTTATTGAATTTCATAGACAGGAAATTTAGGGTTAATTAATCTTTGGATGAAATGATTGAATGGAGGGGTGAAATTTACTATTTTCACATAAATTTCTTCGCCGGCGTGTGATGCACACATGGGTGCAATATCTTCATTAGGAAATACCGTTGATTCTGTGGTTCCTTCTAATATGGCTGCCGATGCCTGAAAAGGTTTTAGTAACAACCTAATACGGGTTCATTTATTCTGTTAATTATTATTATAAAATTAATTTATAGGGTGTTGTACAAAAATCCCTTAATTGTGGGAATTTTGAGAGCGTGGGCGAGAATGGTAATATGGCAGAGGAAGTGACTGGGATAGTCAAAGTTTTTATTTAATGTTTCTCCGCAACAAACAGTAATAATGGCCTTTTTTTCAAAGGAATAGGTCTCCGTCATATCAATAAAATCTATATTTAGGAGCGCCTGTCTTCCAATCAATATGCTTGATCCTGTTTTATTGATGTGGTCTTTAACTTGAACCGTTTCCCCTTTGGGAATTTTATTGGAATATGTTGCGTCTGTAACATGTAGTTCGGTTATTTTTTTTGAATGAATAAGCTTATAAATACTTTCAAAGTTGTCATGACTAATATTGGTAAGTTTCTGTAATTTATTTTCTAATGGGAGTTTCTTGGATAATTGTTTGGTTATAATGCGTAGCTTCACTGCGGCCTTGCTCCAAACAGGGCGGTTCCAATACGGATATGGGTGGCACCTTCCTCTATAGCAATCTCAAAATCATTACTCATTCCCATTGAGAGATTATTACAATTACCATTAACTGACTCTTTAATTTCATTTTTAATTTTACATGTTTTTTTATAATAATCTCTCAATGTGGTTTTTGGTATCCCCTGTGGGAGCATTGTCATAATACCGTTTATTTCTAAACTATCTAATTCTGAAATTTCTTTTGCTGAATTAATAATTTCTTCTGGTGAAAATCCTTGTTTCTTAGGGTCATTGCCAATATTTACCTGTAAATATATTTTCTGTAATTTATTTGTTTCTGTTGAAATAATATTTAACCGCTTTGCCAATTTAATTGAATCTACCGTTTGAATTACGTCAAATATTTGGCCGGCTTTTCTTGCCTTGTTGCTTTGAAGTCGTCCAATAAAATGGAGAACCATTTTATCTCTATGCTTAAAATTTTTAAGTTTTTCTTTTGCCTCTTGAATTCTGTTTTCTGCCAGAGTGGTGAGATTGTGGTTGATGGCCGTTTCCCAAATATTGGGAGGGAATAATTTTGTTACTGCAATAAGTGTGATGTCGTTTGGTGTTCGACCAGATTTAATCGCAGCATTGTTAATTCTGGAATTGAGGGATTCTAATATCTTGCTAAACTTTGAGGGGGGGGTCATTCTTCAGGTTCGGGCGCCTCTTCCTCCTCGTTGTCTTCATCTTCTTTTAAAACCCGTGTTGCTGAGGTGATATATGTTTTATCATCTAACTTCGCTAAGCGAACTCCCTGAGTATTTCTACCAATTGTTCGAATATTACTAACTGGCTGCCTAATCATAATTCCTCTATCAGTAATTAACATTATGTCATCTTCATCAATGGCCTCCATTATTCCAATAAGATTGCCCACCTTTTTTGTTGTTTTGATAGTAATAACACCCTTTCCGCCCCGTTTTTGAGTTCTATATTCTGATAAGTCGCTTCGTTTACCATAGCCTTTATTAGTCACCACCATAACAGAACCTTCTCGCTTCACAATCAACATGCCTATTACATAGTCATCTTTTATGCCAAGACGAATACCCCTTACCCCCATGGTTTTTCTGCCGGTTCCCCTTACATCATTTTCATTAAATCGTATGGACTTCCCACTAAATGTCGCCAAGATAATATCTTGGCATCCATGAGATACTTTTGCTTGGATCAATTCATCATTATCTCTAATTTCAATAGCATATATGCCGCCCTTCCTTGGCCGGCTGTACATAGATAGGGCTGTTTTTTTAATAATTCCATTCCGGGTTGCCATTACTATAAAATCTGTATCGTTAAACTCTTTAACTGATACAAATGCTTTTACTTTTTCTCCCGCCTCACAGCCAATAAGATTGACAATTGCCCGCCCTTGAGACGTGCGCATTCCTGGTGGAATTTCATGCACCTTCATCCAATAACATTTACCTCTGTCTGTAAAAAAGAGCATGTTATTGTGTGTGGATGCAATAAACAAATGTTCAATAAAATCGTCATCCTTAGTATGGGCACCTTTCATTCCCCTTCCCCCGCGGCGTTGTGTTTTCCAGGTTGATGTGGGGAGTCTTTTTATATAGCCATTATGCGTGATGGTTACCACCATATCTTCATCTGCTATTATATCCTCAATAGATAGGTCTCCAGAAATTGGAATTATTTCTGATCTACGTTTATCATCATACCTTTCACCAACTTCTGCAAATTCTTTTTTAATTATATTGCTTTGCAGTTTGTGGCTTTCTAAAATTTCCTTTAACCCTTTAATTATTTCTATTAATTCACCAAGTTCTTTTACTATTTTATCTACTTCTAGTGAGGTTAGTCTTTGCAGGCGCATATCCAAAATTGCTTTTGCTTGCCGTTCTGATAGAGAAAATTTTTGTATAAGCCCCTGTTTGGCCTCCTCTGGATCGGCAGAGCCTTTTATCAACTTGATTACTTCATCAATATTTTCTTGTGCAATTTTCAAGCCTTCTAAAATATGAGCACGATCTTCGGCTTCACTCAATTCAAAGCGAGTTCTCTTTATAACTACTTCTCGCCTGAAGTTTAGAAAATGTTGAAGCATCGTTTTAAGGTTCATAACCTTTGGAATTCCATCAAAGAGGGCCAACATAATAATACCAAAACTATCTTGCAGTTGAGAATATTTAAATAAATTGTTTAATACAATGGAGGCTATGGCGTCTCGCTTACATTCAATAACAACCCTTATTCCATCCTTATCTGATTCGTCCCGCAGGTCAGATATGCCTTCTACTTTTTTATCTCTTACCAGGTGGGCAATCTTCTCTACCAGGTTCGCCTTATTTACTTGAAAGGGGATTTCATTAATAATTATCACTTCTTTCCCGTTAGGCAGCTCTTCTATTAATGTTTTCGCTCGCATTATTACCTTACCCCGGCCGGTGGTATAGGCGCTTTTTATTCCATCAATGCCAAAAATTAATCCGCCTGTTGGAAAGTCTGGACCCTTAATGTGATCAGTGAATAGTTCTTCAATTGTAATTTCTGGATTATCTAGTAGCGCGTTTAATCCTGACAGGAGTTCACCTAAATGATGGGGGGGTATTTTTGTTGCCATACCAACAGCAATACCATCGGCTCCATTCATAAGTAAATTTGGAATAATTGCTGGTAAAACAACTGGTTCTTGAAGGGTGTCGTCAAAGTTGGGTTTAAAATCAACTGTGTCCTTGTCCAAATCTCGCATAATTTCAGAGGATATTCTATGCATGCGTGCTTCCGTGTAACGCATGGCCGCCGCACTATCGCCGTCTATTGATCCGAAATTTCCCTGCCCATCCATGAGCGGATATCTTAACGACCATGGTTGTGCCATTCTAACTAGGGAGTCATACACAGATGAATCACCATGAGGGTGATATTTACCCATGACCTCTCCAACAATACGGGCACATTTCTTATGTCCGCGATTCCATGATGCACCCAGATCGGCAGTGCCATAGAGCACCCGACGATGAACAGGCTTTAGTCCGTCGCGCACATCTGGCAGCGCTCGACTGACAATGACCGACATCGAGTAGTTGAGATATGATTCTGACATCTCTGTGACGATATCTCTATCTACAATATTTTCTTCTATAAATTCTTCTGGCATAATTAATTAATTTTTCCTAAACATCAAGATTGACTACGAATTTTGCATTGGTTTCTATAAATTCTCTCCGCCCCTCTACTTCTTCTCCCATCAGCTTGAAAAACAGCCTGTTTGCTTCAACGGCATCATCAATAGTTACCTTCAAAAGGGTTCTTGAAGATGGATCCATTGTTGTATCCCACAGCTGATCAGCATTCATTTCCCCCAACCCCTTATACCTGGAAATATCAACCTTTGAACCTTCTGTTTTAATTTCAGCCAAAATTAAATCTTTTTCTACATCAGTATAGGCATAGCGTATTTTTTTTCCTTTTGTCAGCTTATAAAGTGGGGGCTGGGCAATATACACATAACCACCTATCAACAATTCTGACATTTTTCTATAAAGGAATGTTAACAACAGTGTTCGTATATGGCTACCATCCACATCTGCATCTGTCATAATAATAATTTTATGATAGCGCAATTTGTTGATGTTAAAGCTACCCACAGAGACCCCTTCTTTGCCCCCAATTTCTTCCTCATCACCAAATCCAGCACCAAGCGCCGTTATAATTGTTTGTATTTCATTGTTATCAAGGAGCTTGTCAATTCTAGCTTTTTCAGCATTAATAACCTTCCCTCGTAAAGGTAAAATTGCCTGAAATTTTCGATCCCTCCCTTGTTTTGCAGAACCTCCAGCAGAGTCTCCCTCAACCAAATAAAGCTCACAAAGTGATGGGTCTTTTTCTGAGCAGTCTGCCAGCTTTCCTGGGAGGGCAGAGATATCAAGTACATTTTTTCTTCTAACCAAGTCTCTTGCTTTTCGGGCGGCCTCTCTTGCTCGGGCGGCAGATTCAGCTTTGGTAATAATCATTTTTGCAACATTTGGATTTTGATCAAAAAAACTTGTTAACCCTTCCATTATTATGGAATCACAAACACCCTTAACCTCTCCGTTTCCTAATTTTGTTTTCGTTTGACCTTCAAACTGGGGTTCGGGAACCTTTATTGATAATACTGCCGTCAAGCCTTCTCGCGCGTCATCGCCAGAGAGAGAGAGGGTTTTACCTTTTACGGGTTTAAATAAATTGTTTTGAGCCGCATACTTATTTAAAGATCGTGTTAGGGCTGTTTTAAATCCTGAAAGGTGGGTTCCTCCCTCTATTGTATTAATATTGTTCACAAATGCAAGGATGGTTTCGTTGTAACTGTCATTATATCTAAGGGCAATATCTACCGGTATATTTTCTCTTTCTCCGGATATTTGTATAGGTTTCTCAAAAACAGGCTTGCGCCCCTCATCTAAATGGAGTATAAACTCGCTCAATCCCCCTTCATAAAAATGTTCCGCTGATTTTTTTTCTTCTCTTTCGTCTGAAAGAATAATTCTAATACCACTATTTAAATATGCTAATTCTCTCAACCTTTCATCAATAACATCAAAAAAATAGGTTGATTCGTTAAATATAGAATCGTCTGGATAAAAGACAACCTTGGTGCCCGTGGTTTCTGTTGAACCATGTTTTTCGACTTCTGTTGTGCTTTTTCCATATTTGTATGTTTGTGAATAAATACTCCCCTGCCTTTTTACAAAAACCGTACATTCTTTTGAAAGTGCATTAACTACCGATACTCCAACACCATGAAGTCCGCCAGACACCTTATAAGAGTCTTTGTCAAACTTTCCTCCCGCATGTAGCACGGTCATTACCAGCTCTAATCCTGTTTTACCCTCTTTTTTATTGATGTCTACCGGAATACCCCTGCCATCATCTTCTACGCTTATTCCGCCATTTGATAAAATGGACACCTTTATTTGAGTACAATGTCCCGCCATTGCTTCATCAATTGAATTGTCAACCACCTCCCAAACAAGATGATGAAGGCCTTTTGTACCAATGTCTCCAATATACATGGCTGGACGCTTTCTTACTGCCTCCAATCCTTTTAATACGGTTATTTTATCTGCGCTATATTCTTGGGTTGTTTGGTCTTCTATCATCTAAATTCTATTTCTTTTATATTTAATTCTGGCTCTTCTTCTTTAAGCCTGCTTAACAGGTCTTCTTTTTGAAAAATTAGTTCATTTCTCCATATAGGGTTTGCTGTTTTTATTGTGATTTTGCCATTTTTTATACTTTTTATTTCCGTGTTATTGGAAATAGTTTTGCCAACAATACCTGTCCACGCGGCGCTTATGTTTATGGTTTCATTTATTTCTTTAAAATTACTTCCTTTTAGAAAATCCGACAAGACATCTTTAATTGGTTTTGGTTTCAATAGAACAATGAATTAATCGTTTAACCTAATTGGCATTAGAAGGGTGGTTTTATTATCATTGTCATTTTGATCTATTGGAAGAAACAACCCTGCATTTAATGGTGAATTTAGCATTATTTTTATTTCTTCAGATTGCTGGTGTTGTAATACCTCTTTCAAATAAAAAGCATTATAACCAATTGTCATTGGTTCCCCATCATAATCACAGTCCAATATTTCTTTTCCGGTAGTTATATTTTCCGGGTCTTCGGTTGTTATGGTCATACTGCTTTCTGAAAGCTCTAGCGCTACCTGTCTGCTTGATTTATTAGAAAAAATAGAAACCCTCTTTATTGCCTCTGTGAAATGATTCTTATTTATTATTAATGTCTTTGTGTTGTTCTTTGGAATAACGCCTTCATAGTCTGGATATGGATCTTTAATTATTCGCGTAGTTATGGTAACATCTTCTAGTTGCACTTGAATATGATTGTCGCCAATCAACATTGAAACATCGCCGTCGCCGGTTAATTGTGTTGTAAGTAGGGCTAAAAATTTGATAGGAATAACAACATTCCCAGCATAATCTATAGAATGAAGTTTTTTCTTTTCTAATTTTACCAATCTATGTCCATCCGTTGCAACAGAAACAATGCCATCATTTTGTATTTGAAATAAGACTCCTTGAAGCACTGGTTTTAAATCGTCTTTGCTGGCCGCATAAGATGTATTGTTAATTATATCTTTCAACTCTCCCGAAGAAACCTGTAATCTTTTACTGTTTTCAACGACCTGTTCAGAAGGAAATTCTTCTGACGGTTGCCCCATTATAGTATAGCGCCCAGAGTTACAAGAAATATTCATTTTACCTATGTCTGAAACGCTAAAATCTATATTCTTTTCCGGCATAGCGCTCGTTATTTCTAATAATTTTCCTAGAGGAATAGCAACACATCCATCTTCACCACCTTCTATTTTATATTTTAGATTTATAGATATTTCTAAATCCGTCGCCCGCATACTTAAAATTTCATCCTTAACTGTGAACAAAGCACTACTAATTATTGGTAGTGTTGATCTTGATGGTATGGCTTTAGATAATAGTTGTAAATTTTTTAACAACGCGTTTTTATCAAGTGTAAATTTCATATATATCCTATTTCTTTGGTTGAATTTATAACTTTTTTATTATACAATTTTATTTCTAAAAAAACCATTTTTAAAAAGGTAATTAGATATAATATATATTTATTTATATTTAGTATATTAATTTAAGTATTATATATAGGTTGATATGTTTAAATATAAAAAAATAGCCCTGTTAAAAATTTAGAAACAGAATATATATAAAATTTATTTAAACCACCCCTTTATGTTAATAACAGTGTTAATAACATAATTAAAAATTAATTTATAAACACTAATTGTTTAAAATATTTATATAAATGTTAGCTTTAATATTTTTTACCAAATCGCTAAATGTAGAATTCTGTTTTTCTTGCTTTGCATACTCGTAGATTAAACCCCAAGAATTATCCAAATCAGGAACAAACTCTTTTTGGTGGTCATAATAATAAACTAAAAAATATCCACCTCCCATTTCAATAGGCATAGACAGTTCTCCTACATCCATATTTTTCAATGCAACAAACAGATATTCTGGAATATGCGAGGCGGGGAAATCAGAATACTTGCCAGAACCATTTTTATATTTTGTTGAAAATATATTTGACAAGGAATCAAAGGCTGGAGAATTGTTATTTGTATGAGTATAAATATCATAAATAGCATCGTAAGCGTTTATCCTGTCATCTTCAGAAAATTCTATTGTTCTAAGAATATGTTGAGTAGATATTTTTTCACCCCGCCTGTCAATCAATTTTATTAAATGGTACCCAAAATCAGACTTAACAGGGTCACTAATTTCACCAACCTCCATAGCATAAGAAA